>NZ_KV820611.1:0-843 GCF_001815465.1 Porphyromonas sp. HMSC077F02
AAACATCACCAACTAATATTCTTAGTAGCATGAGTAAGAGTAATGCCGATTTAATCAAAGAGATCGCTGAACTGAAGCGAGCACTGGAAAAGTCGAAGCTAGAGACTTGGGAGGCGCAAGTGGATGCTTTAGCCCATAAGAAGCTGCTTGAGCACATGGAGAATAAGTACCAAATTAGCGTAAAAAAAAGACAAATTCTCAGTGATTGCCGAGCTAAAAGACAAAACATTAGGGGAAAGGTGCATTGGTATTAGCCGACTTTGTGGCTTTTTTGGGGTAAGCAGAGGTGGTTTTTACAAGTATATTCCCTCTGAGATTGATCTTGGTCTCAAAGCCAGTGCAGTCCTGTACAGATGCCGTTATATTAGAGAGAGTTTACCTAAAGCTGGCACTGAAACTCTTCTGAGTCTCTGCAACGAATATTTCGCTGAAGAGTTCACGATAAGCAGAGACTGGCTTTATGATTTGCTTAGAGCGAATGATATGCTACTAACTAGGAAACGTCATATTCGACCACCACGTACCACGAATGGTATTGTTGATCACGAATTTGACGATCACCTTAATACTATTCCCAAATACATTCCGACTGACCACTGTAGACTAGCGGTCTCAGATATTACCTACATTAAATGCAAAGAGGGGTTTGTGTACCTTTCTCTCACGATGGACGGTTATAGTCGGATAATTACGGGATATAGTCTTCAGCGGACTTTATCACGGGAAGGACCACTTGATGCACTTACACAGAGTGTTGAGTTTTACAAGAAGTACAATTATGACGTTAATGGGCTCATCTTTCATAGCGATAGAGGGTGCCAGTACGTATCCAAAGAGATGACA
>NZ_KV820612.1:0-423 GCF_001815465.1 Porphyromonas sp. HMSC077F02
AATGCTATGGCAGAGAGACTAAATGGAACCATTAAAAATGATTGGCTATACGACTATGAAGCTATGACTTTTGAAGAGACAAAAAAGGCGATAGATAAGGTGATCCAGCTCTACAATAATGTTCGTCCTCATCGCTCCTTAGGTATGAGAACGCCAATGCAGACGTTGGATCCTAGCCATCAGAATCCACTCGTCAAAAACGAGGGCTTTGCTTGATTATATGACGCACGAGCTGGCTGCCCCCTATGAAGGGGGGCGCCGCTCGTGTTTATCGCCCGTCATCTGTGCAATTATTTGTATATTTGTGTACACTTTCAGGAATAGAGGACACGGAGTGTGTACACTTTCAGGAATAACAAATAACCAGTGTATACAATAACAGGAATACATGAACCCGTGTGTACTATTTTCAGGAATACCACA
>NZ_KV820613.1:0-248 GCF_001815465.1 Porphyromonas sp. HMSC077F02
AGCGCATGGATATTACGATACCGGTAGCCATTCTTCACGAGAGTGTATTCCCCGCAGCATGGGCACCTCTTTTTTGTTTTAGAATACTCTATATCTAAAACTATTTTGTTAGCTTTGTAGTGTGTAGCAGTACATTTGACTCCAACAAGACCATATACATGTCGTAGAAAACTGGTATCCATTGTGTAATTAAGCGTTTAGTGGATAATTCGCTCAATTATAATGGATTTCCAGTTTTCTTTCAAATT
>NZ_KV820614.1:0-725 GCF_001815465.1 Porphyromonas sp. HMSC077F02
GTGCTCGCTTCAGTTCAGCCACCCCATTTTAAAATCGCCAGCTTCTTGTCATAAAGACATTTCGTCCCATTCTCGATTGTCTCATACGTATTTTTCTTTTAAAGTGCTTTTTCCAATTCTCCAATCACCTTTGCATCAATTATCTTTTTCCTATCAAATAATAAATATGCCCCTAAGTAATTCGCCATATCCAAAAATAGCCTCAATTCTTCGATTGTCGGTTTTCGCTCAAAAGAAATAGATACTCTTTTGCTCTCGCTAGAGCACGCAACACTCAAGTCGTAATGTCCTTTCTTAGAATTGAATTTTGCAAAACACCGAACCCTATTAAGCATGGAGAGCAATGATTGCTGCATCTTCAGGGGAAAGCTATCAATTATACTCAACACCTCTTTTCCATCCTCTGTATCCTCAAACCATACGAATAATTTGTGGTTGTTATCAATATAATCTACCCAACTTTGATAATCCACAGACTCTTCAATATCACTATCAAAATCAAACTGTTTTTTTGCGATATCAAGGTCTCTTATTTTGTCTACTACTATCATAAACGTTTATTTAACACATTCATCAATGCTTCGTATTTCGAACTCATTTTTTGGATTAACCTTATTTAAATTGTCCGTCCAGGTTCTAATTAAATCGGAAGTTATATTCTCTTTTGGCATATAAATATGAATCTTTGCATTTTCTATTCCATACATTATTTACGTTTGTATTAT
>NZ_KV820615.1:0-9919 GCF_001815465.1 Porphyromonas sp. HMSC077F02
CAGAGAGAGACACTTTAGGAATTTTTTCCTAGAGTGTCTCTCTTCTTTTTGTACGCTTCACTGCCACTTGCCTCTCCACCGCCGCTTCTGTAGCCAATCTCGGACGAGTCGGACAAGTCGGACAGGTCGGACAGATCGGATGAGTCGGATAGATCAGACGAGTCGGACAGATCGGATAGGTCGGATAGGTCAGAAAGGTTGGCAACTGCTGACCAATGCTATGTAGAGGACCTAAGTATTAAGTTAGCTTTATTTAGGGCTCTCTAGGGAGCAAGGTAGGTGGGGCTCTTTGGTATCTTTGTGCTGTTGTAAGAGCCAGTTGTAATGATGCCCACTATGCCCTCTATTGACTTGCTTTTTGGAGAATGTTCATGGAAAAGTTGGTAGAGTGTCTGTCAAGCCCCTTGCAAGTGGTTTTGCTTGTTTCCATAAGCGCTTTACTATATGTGTAGCCACACAGAGCGGTAGAAGAGGTTGCTGGGTTGCTTTTCTGGGTGCTGGAATTGTAGGATAAGTACCATTAACATACTTGGGAAGGGTAGGTTGCCTAACCGTATACTTTGAAGGGTATTGGTGATTTCCTCCCCTTGAGAGGTCATCAGTAGATCGCCGTTGATTGAGTAGAGTGTTAATGTTGCAAGTGGTGCATATACTTGTAGTAATGGCTCTACTTGTTCGTAGGTGAGTATGGGGTCTTCTGGCCACTCTACATAATAGTTATCTCTATCCGGTAGAGGTATCCCGTTTGCACTATTGGGTCGTCCTGGTGTACCGCCTGTATTTTTAGTATTGCCATTTGCTTGAGCTCTTTGCCAGCTCTCCTTTTTAGTACCATCGGCGCTTGGCGATAGGCGTTCGAGTGAGAACCCAGTTCGATCGTTACTGGTATCTCCTAGCCACTGACGTCGATAGACAACTTGGTCTATCACCTCGCCATTGGAGTGAGCACGGAGTGCCACTTCTGAATAGGTAGTGGAGATACTTGGAAAGTCGATTCTCTCTACAAATGTATGGCTATCGTGTTCGGGGTATAAGCGGGGAAGGGCATCTGGGTAAGGTGTGAGTACCACATAGCTATTGGGTTGCAATAGGTAATCGTTGGGAACAATTAGCCAGGAGGTGGAGGTAATACTCTCCTCCTTATTTCGATACGTCAGATAGAGATCTGCAAGATTGACTGCCTTTGTTGAGGTGTTGAATAGCTCAATATACTTCTCACCTGTAGTGGGTGGAGAGAGGAGCAGTTCATTAATTACGATGCTCTTAGTTGCTACATTTCTATATGGCTGAAGTGTTGTGGGCATACCTGGAGTGCCGCCGTTGGGGTTTGCAGAGCGTCGCCATAGGTCGGGCTGATAGCCTACCCGCTCTATTGAGGCTTTGCCTTTGGGCACTCCTTCACCATAGATTTGTGAATTGAAGTTTACCTCATCGTGGGTTTTATTGTCACTCCCTACAAGTCGCAACTTAAAGCTCCCGCTCAAAGCTGGAAACTCTGGCATTGGTACGAGGGTAGCTACTCTGGTGGGGTAGGGGTCACTCTCTAGGTACAATATGGCAAATGCTCCGTGTGCTAGCACTATATTTGGGAGTGGGTATTTTGATTTTCCATAGTAGAGAGTGTAAAGAGCTAGATTTTGCTGTGCACCAGTATTATTGTAGAGCTCTATGTACTTAGTACCTTGAAGGGGGCCATCATCAGGTGGTGAGGCCATTACCTCTGTAATGAATATACCTTCTGGGGTGATGGTGGTGCCAGGTTGGATAGATTCGATATCAATTTGGAAGGAGAGGTCAGCATACTTCCCATTCCTATCTATTAGGTTTTTAATCTCAAAGCTGTAGCTATTTCCAGGCATGAAAGTAGCTCCTAGGTTGATGACGATATCTTCGGCCTTGTCTCCTGAGTAGATGGTGGGTTGAAATCCAGCGCAGGTGACCGTAGCATCTCGGATCGAGACTGGACCTGAAAGCTTGAGGTGTACCCGTCCTGATTGCTCAGCCCATTGCTCTTGGATATGGAGTTTTTCCTCTTCTCCCCCAGTATTATCCTGGATAATCTTGGGAAGGATATAAGCGTTATTGAGCTTTTTCTTTGAGGTGAATTTTGTGCGAAGGCTCATTCGCCAATAGGGGCGACCTTCGGGTAGTTCAATCCACTCGCCTTGACGGAGCCCGGAAACTGGAGTGAACCATCGGAAACGTATCCCTTTTGTAGCGTGGTAGTCTACCTCTACTTGGACTTTCTGCCACAGTTGGTAGCCACTATTATTTTGCCATGAGGTGAGTACCGTGCTTGAAAGTTTACGGCTCTCTGTGGAGCTTATTTTCTGGTAGGTCTCTTTGATTAGTCCAATGCTTGTATTGTTTTTAGTAGGAACCACCTTGTAATAGTATCGAAAGTTGCCTACTTCTTGGGTGAATAGGGTTACTTCAAAGGTATTGCTACTGGTCGGAAGGTCTTGGAATACAAAGCCGAAGCTCCAGGTGAAACTCCCTGAAGCCTCGGAGGTAAAGTCCTTGTAGATAACGGCACCGCCCGACTTGCCATTGTTTTGGTGCTTTGCAATGCCATCTTCAATGATAAACTCGTCCAGATCACCCGTCCACCCCCCTTGGGCGTGAGCGAGTTGCGGTGACAGTAGAAGTAGCAGTAGAAGGAGTAGAAAGTGCTGCTTCATCTAGTTACTTTTGAAGGAGATCTCTGAGATTGATATGCTCTTTAGCTACTTCAAACTGTTGGTCTGCTCTATAGGAGGAGCGCACAAGCGGTCCGCTCTCTACGTGTGAAAGCCCCATCGCCTCACCCTCCTCTTTGTAGGCTTTGAATTGGTCGGGGTGCACATACTCCTCCACTGGTATATTCTGATGACTAGGGCGTAGGTATTGTCCAATGGTCAGTGTCGAAACTCCCGCCTCAAGGCAGTCGGCAAATAGTTCCTTAACTTCATCTGGTGTTTCGCCCAGACCTACCATAATGCCACTCTTGGTAACAAAGCCACGCTCGGAGATATGCTTCAATACTTTGAGACTATTCTCGTAAGTGGCACGGTGGCGAACGGTGGGGGTCAGGCGTCGTACCGTCTCAAGGTTATGGGCTACCACATCGGGCTGGCTTTCCAAGACCAAGTCGAGAGACACTAGCTGTCCTCCAAAGTCAGGGAGCAGTACTTCTATCGTGGCGTGCGGATTCAGCCGACGCACCTCCTCAATCGTTTGCCGCCAATGCTCCGCTCCTCCATCGGGCAGATCATCTCTATCCACCGAAGTGATCACCACATACTTAAGCCCCATCCTGCGGACACTCTCCGCCACACGCCTAGGTTCATCAGGATCGAGGGGAGCGGGTGATTTGCTCGAAGGAGTGCCACAGAAGCGACATGCACGGGTACACTCATTGCCTCCAATCATAAAGGTAGCGGTACCACGGCTCCAGCACTCAGCCTGATTAGGGCAACGGCCACTACTACAGATGGTATGTAAAGCCGCCTCCTTAATGGTTTCAGAAGTGCCAGAATAGCTATCGGTGCTAGAGATACTAATTTTTAGCCAATCGGGCTTACGAAGTGGCCTCTCTTTCTTGCCCTCTATCATCTCATTAAGCTATTTTTGAAGTGATTCGTTATCTGCCTATACAGGTGGTTGCGTGTGTTTCCTCCGTAAATGCTGTGATTTTTATCGGTATAGACGAGCATCCTATAATCCTTATTTGCTTCAACCAATGCAGGGACCAGATGCATCACGTTTTGCATATGTACATTATCGTCGGCCGTACCTTGGATAATAAGTAGATCCCCCTTCAGACCCCTTACATAGGGCATTACTGAAGTCGCTTGATATCCCTTGGCATTCTCTTGGGGCGTGCGCATATATCTCTCTGTATAGATCGTGTCGTATAGCCCCCAATCTGTTGGCGGAGCGACTGCTACGCCTGCTGCGAAGGTGCCTTGTCCACGGGTCATGGTCATCAGCGTCATGTACCCTCCAAAGCTCCAGCCAAAGATACCGATCCGTTTGGCATCAATGTAGGGAAGTTGTCCTAGAGATTGAGCTGCTTCGACCTGGTCTTGAGTCTCAAGAATGCCCATTTGTAGATAGGTGCATTTCTTGAAATCGCTTCCACGACCACCAGTGCCACGTCCATCTACAGCAACTACCACAAATCCCTCTTGTGCTAGATACTCTTCCCAGCCAAAGCTAAAGCGATTCTCCACCGTCTGTGATCCGGGACCGCTATACTGAGTCATCACGAGAGGGTACTGCTTATTGGGGTCAAAGCCCTCTGGCTTGATCATCCAAGCATTCAGTTGCTGACCACTTTGGGTATTTACTTTGATAAACTCACGCTGGTTATATCTGATCTGTGCCAATCTATTTTTCAACGCTTGGTTATCCTCCAGTAGCGTCAGCGTCTTGGCATCTTTCGTTCGGCAAATCTGGTATCTAGGCACTTCTGTCGCCGATGAGTGGTTGAGTAGATAGTAGCTCAGGTCACTGCTAAAGGTGGCATTGCTCCAGCCACTCTCTGGGGAGAGATAACGGATCTTGCCTTTGCGGTCTTGAGCCACCACCACCCGATCCATTGGGGTGGGGTAGGCGATAGAATAAATGAGTTCGCCCTGAGGAGAAACCCCATAAAAGGTATCGATATCATACTCACCTTTGGTTACCTGCTCCTGACGTGTACCCGCCTTATCGTAGCGGTAGAGCTGTGGGCGACCCGAGGTTTCAGAGACATAGTAAGCCCCTTGAGGAGTGAAGGCCAATTGTAACACCCAGCTATTGCTATCGATATAGCGGTCATCTTTATCTTCAATCCAGAGGCGTGCCACTTGACTTTGAGGGTTGACTTGATAGGAGCGAAGGTGATTTTGATGCCTATTGAGGGTAAAGACGTAAAGGCTCTCCTCGTGAAACTCTAGCCGAGGGATATAGAATTCCTCTTTTATCCCAAGATCAACGGTAGAGGTTTTGCGATTGTCAAGGTGGTAAAGGTGGATGGAAATCTTGCTATTCTCCTCACCAGCCTTTGGGTACTTAAATTGGTAGGTAAAGGGGTATAGACCGGTGCCATACACCGCCATATCATACTGCTTTACCTGGCTTTCGTCGGACCGTACATAGGCCAGATATTGGCTATCCTTGCTCCAGCTCATCAGACTTGTAACGTAGAGCTCCTCCTCATACACCCAGTCGGTCACGCCATTGAGCACTTCATTCCACTTGCCATCGGTAGTCACTTGCACCTCCGTATCAAAGTCAAACTTCTTGATGTAGATATTATTATCCACCACAAAGGCACAGCTACGACCGTCCGGCGAGAGGAGGGGAACACGTACCCGACGCCCCTCCGCAGTCAGTGGCTCTACCCTATTGCGACGCACGTCGTAATGATAAGCATCATACGTAGCACTTCGGCGGTAGATAGGTTTCCAATCTCGCAGAATGATGATATGGTGCCCACTATCGCTGATGAGGTAGTCGCTAAAAGTATCAAAGTCGCAGTCACGAGCTTTTTGGGTGTCAAAGAGTACGGCTACTTCTTTGCCCGTTTCATAGCTATACTGTACTAGTCGAGTGCCATCATCCGAGATGACCGTGTAGCTCTTTCCATCTACCATCGGACGGAAGCCATAGCCTGCACTTTGTGGTAGATATCTTCCACCTGTGATCGCCTCTAGTGAAATTCCCTCTGCCCTGCTTTGGGTAAAGCAAAGGAGTATGAGTACTCCAAGTGTAACTAGCCTCTTA
Source organism: Porphyromonas sp. HMSC077F02 (assembly GCF_001815465.1). Taxonomy (NCBI): domain Bacteria; kingdom Pseudomonadati; phylum Bacteroidota; class Bacteroidia; order Bacteroidales; family Porphyromonadaceae; genus Porphyromonas; species Porphyromonas sp. HMSC077F02. The sequence continues at coordinate 5,752 of NZ_KV820615.1, forward strand.
AGTCTTATATCCATTATTTATCTGTTGCTATTGGTTTTTACATTAGTAGTTTTGTGCTTTTATTTGGTGAGCCGTTGCATCGCTTCAGCAGTAGCTTCGTGAGTGCTAAAGGCGGAGAGGCGGAAGTAGCCTTCACCCTCTAGCCCAAAGCCAACACCTGGCGTGCCAACAATCTGCTTCTCGGTGAGTAGGTAATTGAAGTAATCCCACGATGCAGGGTACTCTTCGGGCGTCTTGAGCCAAATATAGGGCGAGGAGACGCCTCCATAGTGGGCTACCCCGATCTCGGTGAGAGCCTCCCTAATGGTCTGGGCATTCTGTAGGTAGTAATCAATGTTGGCACGTACCTCGGCCTTTCCCTCTGGAGTGTAGATAGCTGCAGCACCCCTTTGGCTAATGTAACTAGCCCCATTGAACTTGGTGGTCTGCCTACGGCTCCACATGGCATTGAGCCCGCCTGGGAGCGACTTGGGCACCACTGTATAACCACACCGCACGCCAGTAAAGCCAGCTGTCTTGGAGTAGCTTCGGAATTCAATTGCACACTCCTTCGCACCCTCTATCTCGTAAATGCTGTGGGGTACATTCTCCTCACGGATAAAGGCTTCATAGGCGGCATCAAAGAGGATGAGAGCATCGTGCTCAAGGGCGTACTCCACAAACTTCTTTAGCTCATCGTAGGTGAGGGTAGTGCCCGTGGGGTTATTGGGATAGCAGAGGTAGATGATATCTACTGGCTGCTGAGGAAGTGGCGGAATAAAATCATTGCTCTGGCTACAAGGGAGATAGGTGAGTTGGCTCCACTGCCCACTCTCGGCAAGATAATCACCTGCCCGCCCTGCAAGGGCGTTGCTATCGACATAGACCGGGTAAACGGGGTCGGTGACTGCTATCCGCACATCATTGCTAAAGAGGTCCACAATGTTAGCGGTATCGCTTTTGGCTCCATCGCTTACAAAGATCTCATCTGGTGCTAGTTCTACTCCCCTCGAGGCATAGTCGTGCTGCACAATCAGCTCACGCAAAAAGGCATAGCCCTGCTCTGGCCCATACCCTTTGAGAGTCTTGCCACTCGACATCTCATCTACCGCCTCGTGCATCGCCTTGATAACAGTTGGGGGAAGGGGGCGAGTGACGTCACCAATCCCCATGCGTAGAATCTTCGCTTCGGGATGAGCCTCTTGATACTTAGTAATTCGCCGATTGATCTCGGCAAATAGATAGCTCCCAGGGAGCTTATTAAATTGGTTGTTTATCTTCTTCATATCGTTACGATTCCTTGGTAAACATACGTAGCGGGACCCGTCATATAGACAGGGTCGCTCTCCTTGCCACTCCACTCAATCACGAGAGAGCCACCAGGCATCTCTACCTTCACTTTATGGGCGACCAAACCGATGTTGATTGCAGCAACAGCCGTGGCGGTAGCCCCTGTGCCACACGCCTGAGTGAGCCCCGAACCACGTTCCCATACCCTCATCTTAATAGTGTTGGGGTCTTGGATCATAGCGACTTCATAATTAACGCCATCGGGAAAGGCTGCGTCGTGCTCTACCTTTGGCCCTACCTCTGCAAGAGGGTAATCATCAGGGTCGCTCTCAATGAAGTGGATAAAGTGGGGGTTGCCGACAGAGACATAGCTCCCCACTACCTCTTCTACTCTTTTTCCCACCTCTAACACTCGGGGCAATCCCATATCCACTCTAGCCGCCATTACCTCTTCCCCTTCTAGCGTAAGGGCAAGTATTTTATCGCCCGACAGCGTCTCAATCGTCATTGGATTGGAGCTGTCCAGCCCCCTCTCGTAGAGGAGCTTAGCCACACAGCGGATCGCATTGCCACACATTAGCCCTTCCGAGCCATCGAGATTAAAGATTCGCATCATATAATGGCCTGATGGTTGCTTGTGGTAAGTGATCACCCCATCACCGCCAATCCCTTTTCGTCGGTCGCTATATTGGCGAGCAAATTGGGCAATATCTGCCAGTGGATACTTGTCTAGGTCTATGTAAATGTAGTCGTTGCCCAGACCGTGTAACTTATCAAATATTATTTGGCTCATGCGTTGCTATCCAAACTATAGTTATTAACTCCCAGCTCCTCATAAGCTTGTACCAGCGCCTCTTGGTCGTCCGATATAAAGAGGACGTGGTCATCTACCCGAAGCTGAGTATGCCCACGGGGAATAAAAAACTGCCCCTCCCTCTGTACCATAATGGCTAGGGTATGGTCGGGAAGCTCCAGGTCGCGCATCATATCACTCTTGCTGAGCATCTGCTCATTCACGATGATTTCCGAAATAGCACTCTTGATCTGCTGCGGTAGATTAATATCGGTAAAGACATTCTCCCTCACCGAATAGTCGATAAGATCCAGCTTATCCGCCATCGTATGTACCGTAGTACCCTGAATCAGTAGGGAGAGGATGGTGATAAAGAAGACGATGGCAAAGGTGAGCTGTGCATGCTCCAGCCCAGCTACCCACGGTGATATCGCAAAGATAATTGGCACGGCACCACGCAAACCCACCCAACTGGTATAGAGCTGAGCTTTGGCGCTAAACTTACCCCAGAAGGGGAGCAAAGTGAGGAATACCGATAGTGGGCGCCCAAAGAAGAGCATAAATAACGAAATGTATAGCGCGGGGAGGGCTAGCTTCATCATGTATGGAACATCTACCAAAAGCCCTAGCGTCAAGAACATCACCAATTGGCTGAGCCACTGCATACCATCAAAAAACTTTGCAATCGTGTGGCTGTATTGCATGCGAGAATTGCCAATCACCAAGCCCCCAACATAGACTGCCAAGTAGCCATTCCCCTGTACCGTATTGGTGAGGGAGTAGATGAAAAAGGCGATAAAGAGCATCAGTATGGGATAGAGCGATGTCGCATAGAGGTTGGCTCTATTGACCAGCCAAATGGCACCTTTCCCGAGTACGAAGCCGAGGAGTAGTCCGAGTGAAAATTGAACCACAAACATCAAAACCCCGTCCCAGATCGTGACGCTATCCCCTTGGCTAATCATCTGTATCAGCACCATGGTGAGCATGTACGCCATCGGGTCGTTACTACCACTCTCAAACTCTAGGAGCGGCTTGAGGTTTTGCTTCAGATTGGTTTTCTTGCTTCTAAGAATCGAGAAGACCGATGCCGAGTCGGTAGAGCTCATCACACTAGCAAAGAGGAGCGACTGTAGAAACGTGAGCTTGATCCCCATATCTAGCCATTGGAAAAGGAAGTAGATAAAGGTGCCCGTGAATAGTGCGGTCAATAGCACGCCCACTGTAGCTAGGAGCCCTCCAGGTGCCATAATAGGCTTGATCTCCTTGAAGGAGGTATCCATACCGCCCGAGAATAGGATCACCACCAGAGCTACCGAGCCGATTGCCTGTGCGATCACAGGACTATCAAAATTGATGAAGCCTGTGGCACCCGCTGCCATACCCACACCTAGGAATAGGAGCAGGGTGGGTAGCCCAAATCTAAAACCAGTTTTGCTTAGAAATAATCCTAGTACAGCCAGTATCGAGCCGTACAGAAGTAGATGGTCGGTGGATAGTACCGTTAGTATCATATATTTGCTTCTAATATGTCAAGTTCGTTTCAACTTGCAATATACCAAAAACGAATGAAAATACAGCCCCAACACCACTTGAAATGAGGGGTTACGCATTAGAAAATTCTAACTGTATGGTTTTTGGCGGGGTATCTATGAGTAAGGACCTCGGCAGAGGTCCGTGCTAAATAGGCACAGGTCAAGGCACGCAGTGCCGATGACCTGTGTATAGATAGGTGTAAAATACCCTTGCGACCCCGGCCGAGGGGTCGGACCAACCCTATCTCTAGGTCTGACCCCTCAGCCGGGGTCAAGGAGGTGCCTCATCAAGCAAGTGCTCTCCCATAGATGCTCCGATAATTACGACTTGAGACTGTTGCACGAAGGCGATCTGCTGCGTTGCTTTCGGAATTCGGCCTCGGTCACGTACGTGAGTACGCTCCCTTCAGCCTCATCCTCAGCGCCTTGCATCTCATCCTTCGTGCAAAGTCTCAGCACATTTGAAGCAAATGTGCGAGAATGGCACTTCGTGCAAACATTCTCGACATGGAAGACCTTTCTAATACGTAACCCCTGGATACTGTCCCAAAAAAGTGTGTAAGCCCCAATA
>NZ_KV820616.1:0-5595 GCF_001815465.1 Porphyromonas sp. HMSC077F02
TACGACTAAACGTGATAGTGAATAACGAGCTAGAGGATTTTAATTAGCTTCTTTGTTACGAAGACATAAAACTTTTTGACAATGGAGAGTTTGATCCTGGCTCAGGATGAACGCTAGCGATAGGCTTAACACATGCAAGTCGAGGGGTAACATGGAGAGAAGCTTGCTTCACTCTGATGACGACCGGCGGATGGGTGAGTAACGCGTATGCAACTTGCCTCTTAGTGGGGGATAACCCGGAGAAATCCGGACTAATACCGCATATTCTTAATTTCTCGCCTGAGTTATTAAGGAAAGATTTATTGCTAAGAGATAGGCATGCGTTCCATTAGTTAGTTGGTGAGGTAACGGCTCACCAAGGCATCGATGGATAGGGGAGCTGAGAGGCTGATCCCCCACATTGGGACTGAGACACGGCCCAAACTCCTACGGGAGGCAGCAGTGAGGAATATTGGTCAATGGAGGAAACTCTGAACCAGCCAAGTCGCGTGAAGGATGACGGTCCTATGGATTGTAAACTTCTTTAGTAGGTGAGTAAGGATAGGTACGTGTACCTATTAGAAAGTAGCCTAAGAATAAGTATCGGCTAACTCCGTGCCAGCAGCCGCGGTAATACGGAGGATACGAGCGTTATCCGGATTTATTGGGTTTAAAGGGTGCGTAGGTGGCTGATTAAGTCAGTGGTGAAAAGCTATGGCTCAACCATAGTCTTGCCGTTGATACTGGTTAGCTTGAGTGTAGATGATGTAGGCGGAATGCGTAGTGTAGCGGTGAAATGCATAGATATTACGCAGAACTCCGATTGCGAAGGCAGCTTACAAAACTACTACTGACACTGAGGCACGAAAGCGTGGGTATCAAACAGGATTAGATACCCTGGTAGTCCACGCCGTAAACTATGATTACTCAGAGTATGCGATATACAGTATGCTCTCAAGCGAAAGCATTAAGTAATCCACCTGGGGAGTACGTCGGCAACGATGAAACTCAAAGGAATTGACGGGGGCCCGCACAAGCGGAGGAACATGTGGTTTAATTCGATGATACGCGAGGAACCTTACCTGGGATTGAAATGTATAGGCTGGTGTCTGGAAACAGCTGCTGTTCACTTCGGTGACTTATATGTAGGTGCTGCATGGTTGTCGTCAGCTCGTGCCGTGAGGTGTCGGCTTAAGTGCCATAACGAGCGCAACCCTTATCGTTAGTTGCTAACAGGTTAAGCTGAGGACTCTGGCGAGACTGCCGTCGTAAGGCGAGAGGAAGGTGGGGATGACGTCAAATCAGCACGGCCCTTATATCCAGGGCGACACACGTGTTACAATGGTGAGGACAAAGGGTAGCTACCTGGTGACAGGATGCCAATCTCCAAACCTCATCTCAGTTCGGATCGAAGTCTGCAACTCGACTTCGTGAAGCTGGATTCGCTAGTAATCGCGCATCAGCCATGGCGCGGTGAATACGTTCCCGGGCCTTGTACACACCGCCCGTCAAGCCATGGAAGCTGGGGGTACCTGAAGTGCGTGACCGCGAGGAGCGTCCGAGGGTAAGACCGGTGACTGGGGCTAAGTCGTAACAAGGTAGCCGTACCGGAAGGTGCGGCTGGAACACCTCCTTTCTGGAGTAGCAGAGTAGCTATTCCTCTAGTTTCGACTGTCCGTAGTTTGTATGTATGGATTGATAATCAAGAGTGAGTACGTGGTCTAGACGATGTTTAGATTGTATCTATCTTGTTTGTTCCTTTGTCTTAGTATATTTTATCATACGGCAACCCTATTTTTATACTGCCTGCTTATGATGAGTATAAGTTAGTAAGGTTGAGGTGTAGAGATTGGGGGCTAGAGAGGAGCTCATTATTGATGATGAGTGATATAGACCCATAGCTCAGTTGGTTAGAGCGCTACACTGATAATGTAGAGGTCGGCAGTTCAAATCTGCCTGGGTCTACGAGACTTACGAGAGGGATGATAAGCTAGCAAGAGTGCTACTTATGAGATAGGAAAGTATAGAGATATGGGGAATTAGCTCAGTTGGCTAGAGCACCTGCTTTGCAAGCAGGGGGTCATCGGTTCGAATCCGTTATTCTCCACATTTGGCGTCACATTTATGGTGACAAGCCGAGCGATCATAGACATATTGGCAAATATATAGATATTGAAACAATAGTAAAGAGACAAAGAGGATTCTGGAGATGGTACGCGAGTACCGTCGAAGGTCTTTTCGAGATAGAGATGAGATCTCATTGTGTAAAGCAAATTCTTTCGATTTTTACTTGAGCGACAATGTTTAGTATACTTAATTAAATGCGAGAGCAAATAATATTTGTATTGTTATTATACAACATTATGCGTGGTGCTTTACGCAAGTAAGGCACTAGTATAAAAGGTTATAAAGTAAGTAAGGGCAGACGGCGGATGCCTTGGCTCTAAGAGGCGATGAAGGACGTGACAAGCTGCGATAAGCTGTGGGGATTGGCACATACGACGTGATCCACAGATTTCCGAATGGGGCAACCCGGTAGGTTTAACAGCCTACTACATGCTATGCATGAGCAAACGTGGGGAACTGAAACATCTAAGTACCCATAGGAGAAGAGAACAATTTAGTGATTCCCTTAGTAGTGGCGATCGAACGGGGACGAGCCCAAACCATTCTTGTTTCGGCAAGAGTGGGGTTGTAGGACTACAACATGTTACAGGCGGTAACGAGCAGAAGTGAGCTGGAAAGCTCCACCATAGAGGGTGATAGTCCCTTATGCGAAGTGAAGGCCTGGCTAGTAGTATCCTGAGTAGTGCGGGACACGTGCAATCCTGTACGAATCTGGGGGGTCCATCCCCCAAGGCTAAATACTCCTTAGAGACCGATAGTGAACGAGTACTGTGAAGGAAAGGTGAAAAGCACCTCTAGTAGAGGATTGAAATAGACCCTGAAACCGTCTGCTTACAAGCGGTTGGAGCTCCATTTGGAGTGACAGCGTGCCTTTTGCATAATGAACCTACGAGTTACTATATATAGCTAGGGTAAGAGCTTCAGGCTTGGATCCGTAGCGAAAGCGAGTTTTAAATGGCGATAGAGTTATATATAGTAGACGCGAAACCAAGTGATCTACCCTTGACCAGGTTGAAGTTCAGGTAACACTGAATGGAGGACCGCACGGCAGAATGTTGAAAAATTCCCCGATGAGTTGAGGGTAGGGGTGAAAGGCTAATCAAACTTGGAAATAGCTCGTACTCCCCGAAATGCATTTAGGTGCAGCCTTAGAGTTTAAATATAAGAGGTAGAGCGACTGATTGGATGCGAGGGCTTCGCCGCCTATCAAGTCCAGACAAACTCCGAATGCTTATATGTACACTCTAGGAGTGAGGGCATGGGTGCTAAGGTCCATGTCCGAGAGGAGAAGAATCCGGACCATCTGCTAAGGTCCCGAAATGACAGCTCAGTTGACTTAAACGAGGTCACGATGCATAGACAGCTAGGATGTTGGCTTGGAAGCAGCCATTCATTTAAAGAGTGCGTAACAGCTCACTAGTCGAGGATTGTGGCATGGATAATAATCGGGCATAAGTTGTCTACCGAAGCAGTGGAATCATTTATGATTGGTAGGGGAGCATTCCAGCGTGGTTGAAGATAGATCGACGAGGTCTGTTGGACATTCTGGAAGTGCAAATGTAGGTATAAGTAACGATAAAGGGAGTGAGAATCTCCCTCGCCGAAAGACTAAGGTTTCCTCCTCACCGTTCGTCGGAGGAGGGTTAGTCGGGACCTAAGGGTAATCCGTTTGGTGATCTCGATGGAAGAAAGGGTTAATATTCCCTTACTCGGTATGTTAAGTGATGTGGAGACGGAGAAGTGACAGTCCTGCCTACTGTTGGAATAGTAGGTTAAAGGGTGTAGATGTTGATCTTGGTAGGCAAATCCGCCGAGAGAGTCGAACCTGATAGTATGTGAATCCTTCGGGTGCAGCAATATGGACGTAAGCAGGCTCCCAAGAAAATCCGCTAAACGTTAATAGCATATCGACCCGTACCACAAACCGACACAGGTAGTTGGGTTGAGTATACTAAGGCGCTCGAGTTAGCCGCGGTTAAGGAACTAGGCAAATTGGTCCTGTAACTTCGGGATAAAGGACGCCGTTGTGGCGACACAACGGCCGCAGAGAATAGGCCCACGCGACTGTTTATCAAAAACATATGGCTATGCTAATTAGAAATAAGATGTATATAGCCTGACACCTGCCCGGTGCTGGAAGGTTAAGAGGAGAGGTCAAACGTAAGTTGAAGCCTTGAATTGAAGCCCCAGTAAACGGCGGCCGTAACTATAACGGTCCTAAGGTAGCGAAATTCCTTGTCGGGTAAGTTCCGACCTGCACGAATGGTGTAACGATTTGGGCACTGTCTCGACCGCGCGCTCGGTGAAATTGTAGTATCGGTGAAGATGCCGATTACCCGCAATGGGACGAAAAGACCCCGTGAACCTTTACTATAGCTTTACATTGCCTCTGGGTATTAGATGTGTAGGATAGGCCGGAGACTTTGAAGGGTGCACGCTAGTGTGCTTGGAGTCGCTGTTGAAATACGGCCCTTTTGATATTTGGATGCTAACTTGCAGGAGCAAGGACAATGTATGGTGGGTAGTTTGACTGGGGTGGTCGCCTCCAAAAGAGTAACGGAGGCTTCTAAAGGTGCCCTCAGACCGATTGGTAACCGGTCGTAGAGTGTAATGGCATAAGGGCGCTTGACTGGGAGACTTACAAGTCGCACAGGAAGGAAACTTGAGCATAGTGATCCGGTGGTTCCGCATGGTAGGGCCATCGCTCAAAGGATAAAAGGTACTCCGGGGATAACAGGCTGATCGCTCCCAAGAGCTCATATCGACGGAGCGGTTTGGCACCTCGATGTCGGCTCGTCACATCCTGGGGCTGGAGAAGGTCCCAAGGGTTGGGCTGTTCGCCCATTAAAGTGGCACGCGAGCTGGGTTCAGAACGTCGTGAGACAGTTCGGTCTCTATCTATTGTGGGCGTTAGATATTTGCGAGGGTCTGGTACTAGTACGAGAGGACCGTACTGGACACACCTCTGGTTTATCAGTTGTTTCGCCAGGAGCATAGCTGAGTATCCATGTGTGGTTTAGGATAAGTGCTGAAAGCATCTAAGCACGAAGCCCTCCTCTAGATTAGATATCTTTTAAGGGTGGTTGGAGACTACGACCTTGATAGGCTGCAAGTGTAAGTGCCGTAATGCATTTAGCTGAGCAGTACTAATTACCCGTAAACTTTAGGCCGAAGTGTAGTGTTGTGTAATTACAGTACGCATGAATAGGTTACTAAATGTTGTACGCTTCATATATTGAGTAAGATAGAGAGAATTGAGATATACATTCGAGATGTCATCTCAGAGTTTCTTAGAGCTATTGATAGTAGATAGCTATAATATTTGCCAGTATGTCACGATATAATTAGGTGACTATAGCACTAGGGATCCACCTCTTACCATTCCGAACAGAGAAGTTAAGCCTAGTCACGCCGATGGTACTTTTAACAAGGGAGAGTAGGTAGTCGCCATTTTACAGAGAGAGACACTTTAGGAATTTTTTCCTAGAG
>NZ_KV820617.1:0-1132 GCF_001815465.1 Porphyromonas sp. HMSC077F02
CATTAACCGAGTCAACCTTTTTCAGGAAACCACACCGAGTCGTTCGGGGCATACGCCCCTCCGACTCAGGGCTAGGATCCGTCGGACCTCCCACGAGGGGAGGTCAGCAATAGTTACATGACAAATTATCATCTTTAAGAAGGACATAACGACCGCTTCCGGTCGGACGGATCCTAGCCCCTGATCGGAGGGCATAGCCCGAACGATCAGGGGAATACGGCAACCCCTTCCCACCCCGCGACCTCCCCTCGTGGGAGGTCGGACAACTTTATCCAGGACTTTGATCCTAATACAAACATTTCTGTTTCTCGTATCAAACATTTTTGTTTCTCGTATCAAACATTTTGCGTCACAATCAACCATCTATTGACACCACAAATCATAGCCATGTGGTATTCATTGGAGTACCTATGGGAAAGGACCTCCGCAGGAGGTCCGATTTGTTGTAGCCCCCATTCGAGGCTCGCAGAGCCGATGAATGGGGATAAATAAGGGATCAAAACCTACGACCCCTTGTGGGTCGGACAACCTATTCTAGGATTAACTTTGATGACTTAGTTCATATTGTCCGACCCACAAGGGGTCGAATATATACGTGTACCATTGCTTCCCCCCAGTCGTTCGGGGCTAACGCCCCTCCGACGTGGGGGCTACGACAAATCGGACCTCTCCGAGGTCCTTAGTCGCTTCTCTAATACAAGTTTTCTATATTATGATCGTAACTTATTTTTCTAATTCTAATACGTAACCCCTGCGCCAAACACCTAGATAGAAACGCAAATTTCAACTACTTTCAGTCCCCTTTTCTAACAATCTATACAGACGATTACCCGCATAAACAGGGGAGATTGCAGGTAATTACGTTGAAAGTAACGACATTAACCAAGTTAAAATCGGTAGTTTGCAAAACAAATTACCGAATTTATACTTACCTTTGCGGAAGAAAGGAGGGAAGGATAGAGAAGAGCAATAATCAGAACCACTAAGGCATACACACACATTATGAAACAATTCATCACTAGTTTGCTGATACTTTGCTTGGCTACAGGCAACTTATTGGCACAAGAGATCAAGGGAAAGGTATCGGATAAAGAGGGCAAACCACTCCCTTATGCCACGATTAAAGCCATTG
>NZ_KV820617.1:1232-1641 GCF_001815465.1 Porphyromonas sp. HMSC077F02
ATCCTACTCCAAGCAAGTCTGATCGGCTACAGCAACGAGCAAGTGCTTTGCAAAGACCTCAAGGAGCACACACTCACCCTCTCCGAGAGTGCCACTATGCTAGAAGAGGTGGCCATCACCGCCAATCGCGTCTCGCACCGATTGGTCGCTGGCGGACTTAGCACCAAGATCGATGGTTCGCCCCTCTCCAAGCTCACCGATATCTACAGCGTGCTCAGAGGTATTCCACTTGTAGAGGTAGAGAATGAAAAGGTAAAAGTAACCGGAAAGGGCACCCCAGTCATTTACATCAACGACCGACTAATGACCGACCCCAATCAATTGAGAGAGCTCAAGCCCTATCTCATCAAGGATATTCAAGTAATTACCAACCCCGGCGCCAAGTACAGCTCATCGGTCGGTGCCGTCA
>NZ_KV820617.1:1741-3478 GCF_001815465.1 Porphyromonas sp. HMSC077F02
CATCGGTCGGTGCCGTCATCAAAATATACACCCGTCGCGAACCCGGCTCGGGACTCAGCGGAGAAGTCATGAGTTTCCTACAAAAGACAAAAGATCGAAAGCCAGGAGGTTGCGGTTACCTTTCGCTAAACTACCGCATCAAAGAGTGGGATATATTTGCCACTGGATGGTACAATGCTTGGAAAGGCATCAATATCAATCCCGAACTTAGCTTTCATGGGAAAACGCCCAATAGCGAGTGGCACAATACGACCAGCAATATCGGACAATTTAACGATGATACCTATAACTTTAACATCGGCACCAACTACGAAGATGAGCATCAGAGTGCAGGTATAAGGTATCAACTCCAAATCCAAAAAAGCTCCAACCTCATACGCAACCAACTCATAAGTCAATTAGAGCAGAATAGCCCTACAAGATACAATAATGAGACCAGCGGGTTCACCCCTTGGACCCAACAACACCACCCCTCTCTCTACTACATTCGCAGGTGGGAGAATTGGAGCGCCCAGGTAGATATGGACTACTTCGAAAGTAGTCTCTCAACTAACTACACTACCACTATAGAAAGGAATGAAACCACCCATCAAAGCAAAACAATAACCAGTCAAAGCGGAGATAAGTTTCAATCTGCTGGGATAAGAACAGATATCAATGGAGTAGTTTGGGGCGGAAGGCTCAACTTCGGAGGTGCATTCACCTGGGTAAATAATAAGTTCTTCAGCATCAACGACAAAATCAATCAAGAATACACCTTGCCCGATCTTGAGAGCCAGCAAAGAGAGGATACCTATGCCCTCTACCTAGAGTATGGCCACTCTCTCGGCGAGAAAGTAATGCTTACCGCTGGAGCACGACTTGAGCATCTAGTCAATCAATACTTCGACCAAAAGAATATGATGCGCCCCGAGAAGAGAGTCTCCACCAACCTATTCCCCACCCTCTCACTCAGCACCGAACTACGTGGCATTAATACCCAACTCTCCTTCAGGAGCAGGATAACCCGTCCAAGTTATTGGCAACTTCAACCAGAATATCAGTACCTCAGCAAGTTTGAATATCAGGTGGGCGACCCCAACCTTAAGCCAGAGATCAACTACTCCACACAGCTATTACTGAATAAAAAGTGGGTGACACTGATGCTATCTCATCAGTACAATATAGATGCCCTGACACAAGATTCCCAACCGCTCTACAACCCCAAGAAACCAGACGAAATGGTTCCCTACGTGACACTCATTAAAAACATCAATACCACACCTTACCACCTGCTAGGAGCTTCGGTCATCTTAAGTCCAAAGGTAAAATGGTGGCGACCCAATCTTACACTTGACTTTTCTAAGATCCTTGGGTATCAGCTACAGTTCTTCGACCAAAAGATTACCAATTTCAAACCCACACTATCCATTAGACTCAATAACCAATTTTCTCTACCTAAAGATATCACACTCAGTGCCAACTTCACCTATAACCTTATGGGCTGGGATAACAACATAGAGCTGATCGCTCCGATGTTTTATGGCTGGGTACAGATTTCCAAACAATGGCTCAAAGATAAGTCACTGACGACCAGTCTTTCCATCAACAACTTCAACACTCCCATTAAGGCGAGGATCGTGACCCCCTACACCGAGCTCAAAAGTCATCAATTGTCCGTATCACGAATAAAGTTGACCATCGCCTACCGCTTCAATGCAACGAAGCAAAAGTACCAAGGCAAGGGTGCCCTCGGCT
>NZ_KV820617.1:3578-4165 GCF_001815465.1 Porphyromonas sp. HMSC077F02
AAAAGTACCAAGGCAAGGGTGCCCTCGGCTCCGTCATCGACCGTATGTAAAGATAACTCCTATATAAAATCAAGAGAATAACCATCACAAAAAGACAATAGCTATGAAACAATTCATCACTAGTTTGCTGATACTGTGCTTGGCTACAGGCAACTTATTGGCACAAGAGATCAAGGGAAAAGTATCGGACAAAGAGGGGAAACCACTTCCTTATGCCACGATTAAGGCCATCGCCCTACCCGACTCCGCCACTATCGTAGGAGGCGTCACCAAGGAGGATGGCACCTTTGCTCTCTCCATTGGCGACCACAAGCTCCCTATCCTACTCCAAGCAAGTCTGATCGGCTACAGCACAGAGCAAGTGCTTTGCGAAGAGCTCAAGGAGCACACACTCACCCTCTCCGAGAGCGCCACCTTGCTAGAGGAGGTAGCCATCACCGCCAATCGTGTCTCACACCGATTGGTCGCTGGCGGACTTAGCACCCAGATCGATGGTTCGCCCCTCTCCAAGCTCACCGATATCTACAGCGTGCTCAGAGGTATCCCACTAGTAGAGGTGGAGAATGACAAGGTGAAAGTAACCGGAA
>NZ_KV820618.1:0-249 GCF_001815465.1 Porphyromonas sp. HMSC077F02
AGTTTAAGGAGGGGACTCCACTAGGGAGAGACCGTTTTCTTGACACTATAGACAAGCACGGCTTGAAGCTAAGGCAACGTAAAAGAAAGCCGAGAACCACCAACTCCAATCACGGTTTTAAGCTCTATGGTAACCTCGTAAAAGATATGATACCAGAAAGAGCTAATCAGGTATGGGTGAGCGACATAACGTATATCCCCATCCATTATGACGGAGTACATCATAAGTTTAGCTACCTATCCGTGATCT
>NZ_KV820619.1:0-521 GCF_001815465.1 Porphyromonas sp. HMSC077F02
CTTTTTGTGTTGTAAAACTCTATGACTGAGGCTAGTTCATCCTTTGCCTCTTTGATGGTTTTGAAACGTTTGCCTTTTAAGAGCTCGTTCTTTATAGTGTTATTGATCCTCTCTGCTTGTGCATTATCTTTGGGATCTGGGGTTTCTGTCATACTTATATCTATGTCATTCTTTTTAAGGATATCTACATACTGGTGGCTGGCATACTGGCAGCCTCTGTCTGAGTGATGGATGAGCTTCTCGCTCGCTTTATCATTCGCTTTAAGTCTCTTAAGTGCCTGATTTAGAGCTTCAATAGGGTGCTTTGTGTCTAGGCTATCGCCTAGGCTCCACCCAACAATTTCTTTCGAGTATGAGTCTAAGATCACGGATAGGTAGCTAAACTTATGATGTACTCCGTCATAATGGATGGGGATATACGTTATGTCGCTCACCCATACCTGATTAGCCCTTTCTGGTATCATATCTTTGACGAGGTTACCATAGAGCTTAAAACCGTGGTTGGAGTTGGTGGTTCTCGG
>NZ_KV820620.1:0-1462 GCF_001815465.1 Porphyromonas sp. HMSC077F02
CCCAAGTTTGCCCCCTAGAGTATATTTTGGGGTGGTTTTTAGGCATTTTGAGGAGTGAAATGCTGATTTCATCGGGGTAGTTGTTTTTGAAATCGAAATGTAGTACACAGCGGTGGATTTTTTTATCCTTACCTTTGTGGCACTATGCATTTTATTTCGCAGACAAGATATAATCCGGATTCTGGTAGGGACGAAAAGTACTACCGTATCAAAGAGTCTTTTCGGGATAAGTTGGGGAGAGTGCGTTCGCGTATTCTGCTCAACGTAGGATTTTGGTCTGGTCTGACACCTGAAGAAGTTCGTGACGTTGGGAGAGGGCTTACTTTCCTTCAGGAGCACAGGGATGAAGTAGCTCTGTTTGATGATCTTTTTACTGAGTATAGTGAGCAGACTCGCCTTTACATCAGTAAGTTTTGGAGTGAAATGGTAGAGAGCGGGGCCATTGATATTTCTTGTCAGGTGATCAAAGAGTCGGAGGCGAAAGCGCGTAAGATGCTTGACTCAGAGAGCGTTAAGCACACCGATGCTAGGGAGCTTGGAGCAGAATGGATGGCCCTACAATCTATCCGACAACTTCGGATTGAAGAGTTTCTAAAGGAACAAGGCTGGTCCGACCGACGAATAAAAGCTGCCATTTCTATGTTGATGGTCCGCACTGTATATTGCTCCTCGGAGTTTAAGAGCCGTGCGATCCTTAGGGAGAACTCCGCCACCTGTGAATTGGTCTACGGAGAGGGGGAAGAGTCGCTTGGGTATAGAGCGATGTATAATGTTGCCCCTGAGCTATATGCTATCAAGAGCGAGCTGGAGCAACACCTTTGCCGAGTGACAGACAACCTATTCAATCAAGAGAATAGGATCCTACTTTTTGATCTCACCAACTTCTATTTTGAGGGAAGTAAACGGAGTAGTCAAAAAGCTAAGTTTGGACGAAGTAAAGAGAAAAGGAGCGATTGCAAGCTCCTCGTACTCGCTCTTTGTATTAATACAGATGGATTTATCCGCTACTCTTCAATTCTAGAGGGCAATACGGCAGACCCGAAATCGCTTCCTCATATGATAGAAGAAGTGATTGCAAAGAGCCCACTTTCGGACAATTCCAAGGCACTAGTGGTAATGGATGCAGGCATTGCGACAGAAGAAAATCTCTCGCTTATTAAGTCTAAAGGCTACAACTACCTCTGTGTATCACGCACTAAACTAAAGGATTATGAGCTGACACCAAGTGAGGAAAGCGTCCTTGTCAATGACTGCAAGGGGGAAGTGATCACGCTTCGGAAGGTGCAAAGAAAGGACGAAAATGGGGACTACTACCTACAGGTCAACTCCCCACAGAAACTCCATACAGAGGAGAGTATGAATGGAGCTTTCAAGGAGCGATTTGAGCTGGAGCTGACAAAGGCCAAGCAAAGTCTCTCACGAAAAGGCGGCACCAAGACCTATGAAAAGGTGATTGAACGCA
>NZ_KV820621.1:0-9037 GCF_001815465.1 Porphyromonas sp. HMSC077F02
AGGGGCTATGATCCGTCTGACCTCCCACGAGGGGGAGGTCATTCATGATAAGATCTTTCTAATGCGTAACCCAAGATTGAAGCCGTATAATTACTTGGATAAGTAGGAGGAAAATAGTATCTTTGCACGCAGTGATGAGGGGGCTTCCCCAAATGAAGCAAACTCTCATCCCAAACGGTAATTATCCATTTAATAACTATAAACGTATGAATACTAAAAAACTTGCACCAATGATTCTTGCATCATTAGCCATCCTCTTAATCGGAGGTCTTTCTTCTTGCAAGAACAGTGCACTTGATGCTCCTGTGGCACTTAACAGCAGCAATACCACTCTTGTGGCCAACGACGCTACTATTGTCGGCTCTCTTGAGAGTGACCGTCTGGCACTTATTGACCTATACCAAGCCCTTGGTGGTGAGGAGTGGTTTAAGAGCAGTGGCTGGCTATCTGAGATTCCAGTAGCTGAGTGGGAAGGTGTCTCTGTAGCAGAGGTAGCGGGGCAACCACGTGTGGTAGCTCTCTACTTAGGAGCTAACAACCTTCAAGGCGAGCTTCCACAAAGCATCGGCAAGCTCACCGCCCTCAAAGCCCTCCACCTACAATATAATAGTGGGATCAAAGGGGAGATCACTGATGGCATCTACGACCTACAGTCGCTCCGCTCATTGCGTCTTGGGTACACCTCGCTGACAGGTCTCCTTTCTGATAAGATTGGACAACTCTCACAGCTAGATACCCTCGACCTACGCACTAGCCCATACGAGCTTACTTGCACATGGGACGGCAATATGGAGAGTGCCAAGGATCACAAGCCTAATAACTATCGACTTACTGGCGAGCTACCTAAGACCATAGGTGCCCTAAAGTCACTTACAGTGTTGGACCTCTCTCACCAAAACCTGAGTGGCGAGCTACCTAGCAGTGTCGGCGACCTTGCCAACCTTAAGTACCTAGCTCTCTATGGCTGTAACTTTAGTGGGGTACTTCCTGAGAGTCTTGGTTCGCTTGGTCAGCTTGAGTATCTATCACTTGGTGACAACCACTTTACTGGCAATATCCCTGCTAGCATCGGCCAACTCACCAGCCTTAAGGAGCTTTGGATGAGCAACAACCGCCTATCAGGAGAGATTCCAAGCTCACTTGGTCAGCTCGAGAATCTACTACAGCTAAGCCTAGAGCGTAATGAGCTCACTGGAGAAATTCCAACAAGCCTCACCAAGCTTCGCAATCTACACACTCTATACCTTGGCAGCAACCGACTATCGGGAACTATCCCTAGCGGGCTAGCAGGTGCAGAGCAACCAGAGCTTTTCTGGGTAGATCTTAGCAACAACAACCTTTCGGGTCAGCTCCCAGAGAGAGTGCAAAAGAAGGGTGGCGACTACACTATCTATGTAGTTTCGGGCAACCGCCTCACTGGCTCTGTGGCAGAGGCATACCTTGCCTTTCCAAAGACACTAAAGCACCTACTCCCTCAGCAGGAAGGCTACGGCTTTGACAATCTAAAGTAAAATAATGGCTGTTGCACGAAGGCAATCAACCTCGTGCAACAGCCATCATTCAATAATCATCATTACAATAGACAAAATGAAAAAGATCATCCTTACAACATCCCTTTCACTGGGACTGATGTTGGGCCTCACCTCTTGCTTTGGCGAAGACCAAACTCCTAAGTACAAGGAGAGTAAAATAGAGGTAGAAAACACCTACAGTATCTTAAAAGTATATCCAGAAAACGAGCTACCAAAGGATGGCATCGTGGATCTGAAGCGCATCACTGAAGTGGATGCGGAAGTCTTTGCTGGGTATAAGGGACTTAAGCAAATCACTGGTAAGCGCCTGCAGAAGATTGGGCCAAAGGCATTTGCTGGCTCGGGACTTCTAAAGCTCACCATTGGAGAGGCTATCCCCGTGATTGCTGAAGATGCTTTTGCCGAGACAAGCGAGGAGAAGGAGCTATTTGTACCCGAAGGTAAGGAGGAGCAATACTATCTCCTAGCTCATACCCACCACTTTATCTCAATCAATGGGGTAAAGATTCCACAAATAACAGTTGCTGAGGGCATCTTGACCCTTTACCCCGCCTATCTGCTTCAGGAGGAGATCACTATTCCTAAGGAGGCTACCACGATTGGCAAGGAGGTATTTGCTTCGCAAGAGGTGCTAAAGAAAGTGCACGCACCATCTATCACTAAGATAGAGGCCGGTGCCTTCAAGGGAGCTAAGGAGCTTGTAGAGGTAGAGCTAGGGGCAACGATCCCAGAGGTGGCAGAGGATGCCTTTGCCGACACGCCTATGAGCAAGGCGCTCATTGTTCCAGAGGAGAAAGCCGATGAATACATTGAGTTTGCCAAGACCCACCAATTCTCTACTATCAATGGCAAGGATGTTTATCCACTACCTGAGGGAATTACAATTGAGGGGAATGTACTGACAAAGATCTCTGGTTCTGTATCTATAGAGAAGCTAGAGCTTCCACCTTACGTGACGGTGATAAAGATCAACGCCTTTAATAATAGACCTCGTATCAAGGAGATCATCGGTACGGGTGTAGTGGAGATTCAAGAAAAGGGTATGGCTGGTGCGAGACAGACTACTACTGCTATTTTCCCGAAGCTCAAGAAGATTGGCCGAAGTGGTCTCGAAGGCTTTAGCGCTCTAGTGAAGTTTGAAGCTCCACTCCTAGAGGAGATTGGCGTAGGAGCCTTTAAGAAGGCATCAAGCCTCAAGGAGATCAACTTCCCACTACTCAAAGAGGTGCCTGTGGATGCCTTCAATGCAAGGTGGGATGGACAGTTGAACACCGTCATTCTGCCAAGTGTCACGAAGATCGATGACAATGGATTCGGCTACCAAGTGAATATTAAGCTACTCGAATTGGGTAAGACCCCTCCAACGGTTACACCACAAGGCTTTAGCGATGACCTGAAGAGCAAAAGCCCACGACTAGTAGTGCCTGCAGATGCAGTGGAGGCCTACGGAGGTGTAGGAAACAAGTGGCATAAGGATATCTTTGTGGTAGAAGCAAAGAAATAATATGTCTCGGTATACATTTCTAAGTTTCATAGCTTGGAGCTTTCTCGCTGTCGCATGTGGCAGTGGGGAAGCTCCAAGCCCTTTGCCCCCTAAGCCCAACCCTCAGGAGGAGCCAGAGAAGCCTACGCCAAAGCCCAAGGAGGATCAGCCCACCCGCCCACTGACAGGGTACGAGGGCTACATGCTCCTCTGCGAGGCAGGGCTCTCCTCGATCATCGTTAATATCCCTGATGGCGTATCGGAGCTGCCTAGTTTGCGATTGATGGACCGCGATGGGAAGCTCCTTGAACGCGACATTTATCAGGAGCTGATCAAGGAGGTACCAGCATTGGCCGTTTGTTGCGAGATGGACCTCTCCGCCTCGTCTAAATACTTTGCACTGATGACAAAGTACGATTTTACTGAGGGGAAGTATGGACCACATACCTCACGGCTCACCATCCTCCGACGGAGCGACCTTAGCCTGGTGAAGAGTATCCCTATCATTCTCCCTTCAAAGGAGTTCAACGAATGGGTCACTGGCTCTTGCACCACCAATGCTGGCGACACCTACTTTGCCATAAACTCCCGTCGATACCGTTACCTCAATAGAGTTGATAGTGAGGAAATGATTCCCCTTCAGGGGCTTTCCTCGAACTATTTGCGGTCTGCTTTTTCATACGAAGATAAGGCGTACTTCGTCTTGAGAGACGACCCTAATATCTACCTATTTAGCAATGGATCCGAAAAGGCAAAGTCGATACCAATCGCTTCGAAAGGAGGTATTAGAGCCGATAACGCTGCTGGAGACTACCGTGTGCTTACCGATAATGATGGGCGGAACTTCCTTTTCTCCCTCAAGGAGTCGAAGGTGGTTGCT
Source organism: Porphyromonas sp. HMSC077F02 (assembly GCF_001815465.1). Taxonomy (NCBI): domain Bacteria; kingdom Pseudomonadati; phylum Bacteroidota; class Bacteroidia; order Bacteroidales; family Porphyromonadaceae; genus Porphyromonas; species Porphyromonas sp. HMSC077F02. The sequence goes on from NZ_KV820621.1 coordinate 3,896, forward strand.
ACCTTTTGGACCTCCCCATCGATTGGTCGAGGAAGCTACTATGATACAAAGGAAGGGTACCTCTACTTCACTACTGCCACAGGCTCCGATGCCAAGATGCGTAGCCTATACCGCATCCCACTGAAGCTGGATAACTCCTCTGAGCAATCCCCAAAGTCAGAGCTCTATTTTAGGATAGGTAGCCGTACTGAGTATGACAGTCGCCAAGGCTACTTCCTCACAATCGGTGCAGACCCTTATACACGGAAGCTCTATCTCTCGTGGTTGGATCAAGGGAGGACTGGACCGGCAGTAGAGAATCGGACCAAGATGTATCAGCTTCCGATGTTGGGCAAAGAGGAGACGCTACCAGTGAAGTCACTAGCTCTCTATCATCTACATCGTACCTACAACATCAGCTCTATCTATCACTATCGACAGCTTCCTTAACAAACAAGATCGGTTGGGTGCTGTGAATTGACTTGTTTTTTGTTATCTTTGTCGGAAGAACTGAAACACTTTGTCCAATTCACTAGCAAGCACGTACATTTTAACAATACCGGTATGAAGAAGATAGACGAGATTGATATCAAGATTATCAACATGCTCTCTGAAGATGCACGCAGACCCTATATGGATATTGCAGAGGCGTGTGATCTATCCAGAGCAGCCATACACCAGCGTATCCAGAGACTTATTGGTAGCGGTATCCTACAGGGGTCACGAAGCTGCATCAATTACAACGCGCTCGGATACAAGACCCTCACGTACGTAGGAATCGTGTTAGAAAGAGGATCACTCTACAACACGGTAGTGAAGCAAGTGGAGCAGATCTCGGAGGTGGTAGAGATACACTACACCACAGGGCCGTACACTATGCTCATTAAGCTATACGCAAGAGATAATGACCACCTGATGCACATCCTCAATGACCAGCTTCAGCAGATTGAGGGAGTGGTCTCTACCGAGACACTTATCTCACTCAAGCAAAGTCTACAGCGCCCATTTGTAGTGAAAGAAAGCAACGAAGAGGACGAATAACCCACTCTAGGCAGAGTATTGAGAACAGGTATAAAGGAGAAATAAGGATATGAATTACAATCAAAGAAATGCATTTGAGAGAGATGGAGATCTCCGGTTTGATGCAGATAGTCACACCTACACACATATCGGGAGGATTGAGCCCCTCACATCGGTCACCTCGTTCATTGCCTCCTTTTTCGACCCCTATGACCCTTACTTCTGGATTAATCGCGATGATAAGCTTACCGAACTGCAGAAGGAGCAAAAAAAACAGGAGCAGGATAGTAAAGGTTATGTCGCACGCAACTTGGGCACCTTTCTGCATACTCAGATAGAGCAAAGCTTCTTGGGCGAGATCCCCGAGAGTAGTATGGACTTAGCTCCTGAAGAGGGCGGTATAGGGCGGGCCTATAGCATTGAAAAGGAGATGGAGTACTTCAATCAATTTGTCCGTGACCACCGCATAGACCCTTTCCGCACCGAATGGATGATCTACGACGATAAGCATTGGCTAGCAGGGACGCTCGACCTATTGGTACAGGAGATGGATGGATCCTATACAATGTACGATTGGAAACGGAGCCGACGCATGGGGCGTGAAGTAGACGGACACTTTCAGCCCAATCGGAGTAACTTCCGGCAAAAAGGGCATGGCGTGATAAGCCACCTCGATGACACCCCATTTATCCACGCTGCACTCCAGCAAAACCTCTACGCTGAGATACTAAAACGCAACTACGGCATTGAGGTGAGCGATATGTACCTAGTAATCCTGAGCCCCTCTTTCTCTAGATACCACAAGGTAAGGGTGCCCAATTATGAGAACGAAGTGAAAATGATGCTCGACCTTTACTAATCCCCCCTAGAGCAATACGAAAGAAGCACCCCAGCGGGTGCTTTTTTTTGTATCCCTTTGCACGAACACCTTTCTCGGACATTGGGGGGGGCTTACCACGTGGCATTCATGTGTAAGGACCTCCGGAGGAGGTCCGATTTGTTGTAGCCCCCCTGTCGGAGGGCGACTTGTCTGACCTGTCCGAGTCATGAGGCATCCCAGATAAGGTACCTTATCAGCACCCGACAGGGTGCCATTCAGCTAGCCCCTAGTCGGAGGGGCGTCAGCGCCCCGAACGACTAGCGGGAAACGATTCGATAATATAATAATCGACCCTTGTGGTCGCACAAGCATCGTAGGTGCGACCGCAAGGGTCGAGAGATATGGTGTGTCTCATGACCCGCTGGTCGTCGGCTCTGCGAGCCTCGACCAGGGGCTAGCTGAGTGGCACCCTGTCGGGTGCAACGGTTCATAGCACCTATCTATCACGGTGTCCGACTTGTCCGACTTGTCCGATAAAAAACACCACTGATAGGGCCCCTCTACAAATCTGGAAAATAGTTATCTTTGTGAGGAATAAAGTATTACCCTATAGAGAAATAGAGAGATGACCTATCAAGAGACAACAGAATATCTATTTTCGCAATTACCACAGTTTGAAAAGGAAGGAGCTTCGGGCTATAAACCTGGACTAGAGCGAGTTGAGACCCTACTACAGCTCTGTGGCTCACCCCATAAGCAACTCACCACCCTCCACATTGCCGGCTCCAATGGCAAAGGCTCCAGCAGCACTATGTTGGCGGCTACCCTTGCGGAGAGTGGCCTTCGGGTGGGGCTATTCACCTCCCCCCACCTCGTCGACTTCCGTGAGCGGATTCGCATCAATGGGGAGATGGTATCGGAGGAGTTTGTCGTCCAATTTGTAGAGACGATACGGCAGAAGATGCCACCAGAGCTATCCCCCACTTTCTTTGAGCTCACCACCGCCCTTGCCTTCGCCTACTTTGCGAAAGAGCAGGTAGATATCGCCGTGATAGAGGTGGGTATGGGCGGTCGATTGGATAGCACCAACGTGATACAGCCCTTGGTCAGTCTCATCACCAATGTGAGCATGGACCACGCCCAGTACCTCGGCAATACCCTACCCCTTATTGCTGGTGAAAAGGCGGGCATCATCAAGCCACACACCCCTGTAGTGCTGAGCCGAAGCTCGGAGAAAGAGGTGACCGACGTGGTGGTGGCTAAGGCCAAAGAGCTCCAGGCTCCCCTTACCCTCGCCGACCGAGAGGAAGAGATCCTCATGTACCAACCACTCAAGATAGGGTACAAGGTGACCACCGCCCACTTCGGCACCTTCACCCTCCCTTTAGGAGGGGAATATCAGATCGAAAACCTTGGGGGTGTGCTACAGGTGCTACTACTACTCCGCACCAAGGGATATGAGATTGAGAATACTGCCTTGCACCAGGGGTTGCAGAGATTAAGTCACTACGGACTGAGGGGGCGATTGGAAGTGATTCAGCAGACCAACCCCACCATCGTCATTGATACAGGGCACAATCCCGATGCCTGGCAACACCTTGCCCCCACCCTACAACAGTGGCAAAAGGAGGGCGGTCTCGTGATGCTCATCGGTATGGCGGGCGATAAAGATGTGCCCCACGTGGTCACCCAATTTCCTTTGGAAGCTCACTATATCTTCTGCCAAGCCCACACGCCACGAGCCCTTCCTGCCACAGAGCTACAAGCTCTTGCCAAGGCAGTCGGTGTCACCCATAGCGAGGTGATTCCCGACATACACGAGGCGTACAAAGTGGCGATCCAGAGAGCTAAGGAGCTAGGTGCAGAGACCCTCTTTGTGGGTGGAAGCAACTACGTCATTGGAGAATTACTCACCCATTAATGCATAACACTATGAAAAAACTACTCACCACACTGCTATTGCTTTTGGCTACCACACAAGCCATCGCCTGCACCACTGCTGTGCTATCAGGTCGCTTCACCAAGAATGGGCGACCAATGATCTGGAAACTCCGTGACACAGAAGCGTACGACAATCATATGCAACGCTTCGAAAGCCCCCTCGGCTACTATGTCGGTTTGGTCAACGACTCCGACACCCTTGGCCTACAGGTGTGGGGTGGACACAATAGCCACGGCTTTGCCATTATGAATAGTGCCTCCTTCAATGTCAACCACGGCTATACTGGCGATTACATTGATCAGGAAGGCGTGCTGATGAAGCGTGCCCTCGCCGAGTGTCGCAACCTCACAGAGTTTGAAGCACTCCTCAATGCCCTCCCCCGACCTATGGGATTGGCGGCCCATTTTGGAGTCATTGACGCCGAAGGGGGTGCAGCGTTTTACGAAGTGAATAATGAGACTTGGACCAAGTTTGATGCCAATGAGGCTCCTGAGGGGTACGTTCTTCGCACCAACTTTTCCTACACCGGCACCGAAGACGAGGGGTATGGATATGTCCGCCTCCGCTGTGCGGCCAATCTATTCACCCACCTAAAGCCGGGAGAGGTGACTGTAGAGCTCCTTGGCAGTCGCTTGAGCCGCTCTATGTACCACGGTCTGATGGAGATAGACTATCGAGCACTGGCAGAAGAGGGGCAGCTCCCTAGCCGCAGTGGATTTGTTGATTCCGACGACCTCATTGCCCGCTATGATACCAGTTCGATGATTCTGGTAGAGGGGGTAGCCCAAGGGGAAAACCCTGAGCTAACCACCTCATGGGTGGAGATCGGTCAGCCCTATCTCTCGCCACTCATTCCCATTTGGACCACCAACGAAATCCCCACTGAGCTTCAGCTACCAACATCAGAGGGGGAGACCATCGCCTCTCTTGCCAAACAGCTAAAGCGAGAGAAGCTCTACCCACTTCGCACGGTAGAAGAGAGCCGTTACCTCTATATGCCGCTCATTTACCGACCCGATGGCACTGGCCTCGCACAGCAATTAGAAGCCCTCGAGGCAGAGTACATCCCTCGTCTACAAGCCAACCACTCTCCGCAGCTCCAGCGAGAGATGATCCAAAAAGCCCTCAAACTACAGCGCCAAGCCCTTGCCAAATAAGCATGGTGCCTCTCTGCCAGAACCTTATCGGACAGGGCAGACAAGTCGGACAAGTCGGCAAATGGGACGAGAGTATAGGGAGAAATCAAGTGAAGCACTTGCCAACTTGTCCGAATCGTCCGACTTGTCTGACTTGTCCGATAAGGTACTTTATCAGACGGCTCGGACACTATGGAGCTCCTGGGATATCCAATCGAGTAGGTCGGGAAACGAAAGTTTTCTGA
>NZ_KV820622.1:0-426 GCF_001815465.1 Porphyromonas sp. HMSC077F02
GGTTCATCCGACATTTCGTGTGATACGGCAGTCATGTAGTGCAAAAAGTCTAAGTTTGAAATAGTCATCATCTCTATATCCGTAAGCATTTCTCTTCATCACTTTAATTTTATTGTTTATGCCCTCCACTTTGGCCGTTGATAGCCGTCCATAATACCAAGCGAGTATTTCCTTTTTAGCAGCATTGATTGTATTTGCTAATGAGATTAGAGGTTTTGAATCTGTATCTAGTGCCATTGACACCCAGCTGTTTAATCTTTCCTCTGCCTCATTAATGGTTCGTTGATTATATATTTCTCTCAGGTCCTCCTTGAGGTAATAGGCTTGAGAGAGGGGTTCGTTCATTGCGAGTGCTTTCTGGAGCTTCGTTCTCCCTTTCTCATCAATCATCTTTTCCCCGTTGGCAAGTAGGAGGTATCTTGTTCC
>NZ_KV820623.1:0-10603 GCF_001815465.1 Porphyromonas sp. HMSC077F02
TACTTACACTCCAATAGGGGTCAAACTTGGGCTATACCTCATTAACAAATCAACTAATCGCCAGTTTTACCAACATTTTTGACCTATACGCCTTATTTTTAGGTGATGGGTAAGAGTTTGCTACTATTCTCCCTGTCTTTGATAAATACATTGACAGTATTAGAGATCAAGTGGGTATTAGTCTCAAGAAAGGTAGCTTTCAGAAGTACACCATTATCAGACGTGACTTTGTTGAGTTTTTAGAGCCCAAGTATAAGAGAAAAGACTTGGGTTTACTAGAGTTTAACTCTGTTGTACTAAAAGACTTTGAGTTATTCTTAGTCACAGAGAAAAACATCTCTCATAATACAGCTCAGAAGAAATTAAAAGGTATCAAGACAATGGTCACCTATGTCCAAAAGCGAGGATTAATTCAGCACGACCCTTTTATGGATATACGCTTTCACTACAAACCTGTTGATCGTGGCTTTCTTACTGAGGAAGAAGTTATGAGAATTTCAAACAAAGATCTTTCAAGTCTCCCAAGGCTAGAGCTTGTAAGGGATATATTTCTTTTTTTATGCTTTACAGGGCTTGCCTACATTGATATTTCCAACCTTACTCCCGAACATATTGTTTCTCTTGATGGCAATGATTGGATCATGACCAAACGGCAGAAGACTTCAACTACATCCAATGTGCTTCTATTGGATATACCTAAGAGCATCGTCCAAAAGTACGAGGGACAAACTAAAAGAAAAGGTATGCTCTTCCCTATTCTTAGTAATCAAAAGATGAATTCATATCTCAAAGAGATTGCTGATATTTGTGGCATAAATAAGAACCTAACCTTTCACCTCGAACGACATAGAGGTTTTTATAAACGACAAATAATCAATAGATTAAATTGTTTATCAATATAGGGAGGTAACAATAAGGAAACCAGCGAGCTTCTATACTCTACCTTGTTTTGCCATTTCAAAGAACCACTTTATTTATTGCAAAGATAAGGGTATATCATGAGAAAAAAGAATTTTCTCCAAATTATTTTCGTAAATATGTCCAATTCTTTTTATCAGACGCTATTCAAAAGTTCACAAAAGATTTTCAGGTATAATCATATCCTGTTTACAAAAAAGTAGCTCTGTTCCATGCTTATTAGCTCCTGCACTATATGGTAATATATAAGTTAATGATTTTGCATTCTCATACAGATTATGAATAAAAGAATGGTTGTCATAGGTAATAATCCAATTTATATTGTCTCGTTGTTGAACCGTTTTAGATAATTCTATGTGATCTAATTCTTTGAAAAAATTGACATATAGTTCTTTCCCCTTTTCATAATATGGAGGATCTAAATAGATTAAATTTTTATGGGCAATATTACGATAACGACGCAATAGGTTTATCGCATTTTCGTTGTGTAATATAAACTTGTTTTTATACTGTGCAATGAGTAGTATGCGTTCAATCAGTTGTTCTTTATTATAGCGTGCGTCAATTTTGTAAGCCCCTGTCTGATTAAGTCCTCCAATTACGCCAGCCTTTAGAATCCCAGAGCGATTAGTTCGATTTAGAAAAAAAGTGGAGAATCCTAAATCAAACAAATTTTCATTTTGTTTATCATGTTGAATTATTCGTTGGGTATGCCATTCTTCGAGGGATAGAGGGGTGTTATGTATTTTATCAATGAATGCATCGGTGTAATGTAGTATGCTATACCAAAAAGCATATATAGACCGATCATAATCGTTAATAACAATACGTTCCATATATCCATCTATTGCTAAAGCCAATGCAATGGCCGCTCCACCCGAAAATGGCTCGATATAAGTACCTCCTTTTAGATGGTTTTGTTCTATAGTAGATTTAATAAAATCTATTAAACGACTCTTGCCTCCAGGATACCTTAAGGGACTATAATTGTTGTTTCTCATTTTTTATAATAGTGTACATCACTTCTAAAATGGGAGCTAAAGTATTGACACTTGCTTCAAGAGTTGCTACGTTTGGTGAAAAATATTGATTATGGACAAACATATTACAAGCCGTTAAATCAATAAAAGAAGTATTGCTTTTCTTGAATTTCTCTAATACTTGTATGAGTCTAGTATTATTGTCAAGTAATTCTGGATGACGCACAATATATGCGATCATATTTCCTAACTCTGGAATTTTATTACTCTTTTCTACAACTGTAAATCTGGTAAGAGTTCTTAATCTCTCATCATCAATTTCTTCGTCACTTAAAGTATAAGATGTCTTTATATAATGCTTGAGTTCTTCGTATTTTTTATCATTGTGATTGGTTGCATTTATAGCATCTTCCTTGTTGATTTCTCCTATACATTTTCTTGCTTGTAAAAACTCATACACTAACATATCCACATAGCATCGTAGTGTGATACCAGCCATATCTATGTGTTTTTTGTATGCTAGCTCTTTGAGGCTATTAAAAAGAGCATCCAGTTTATTTATCCCCGTGTCGCCCCAGTTATAATCTGCAAATAGTCCAGATTTTTTGCGTGTTCGTTTAACCTTCGAAGGAATATCAGCATTACCGCTTTCTATTCTTTGGGATTCTTGTTCATTTGCAGAATCTGATTCATCCTTATTTTGAAATGTTTGTGGAATATTTAAGGGCTGAATGCTTAAATCGAATTTATCCTTATCATATTTTTGAATGGTGGAAAAGTAATCTTCTTTATCGTTCTCGTTGTTAAATGTACGCGATGTTAAATCTTGCGAAAGAATTTGAGTAACGATAAATTTAAAACGTCGGTTAAACTCATCTTCTGGTAAACGTTTCCGGATTTCACCATTACTACCAAAAGTAAGCCCAAGGAAATTTAATCCTCGTTCATCATCATAAAAACGCTCAAAGTTCGTAATAGGGAAACTTTGTTCTTTTATTTGTTCTAATTCATAAGGTGCAGACTGAAATAATCTAATACTATATTGATGAATGGCATGACGTCGAAGAGCCTTTCTTATTTCAGACGCAGGAACACTCAATTTATATGCTATCTGCTCTACTGATAAATTCTCACCTTGTAATAAATTAACTAAAAAAGCATCCTGGCTAACTTTATCCCATTTTTGTAATGGAATACCAGTATGTTTATTATAAATGAGAGTATCAGCATCTCTTCGGGTAGGTGCAATATTACATTTTATTTTATCACCAATTGCCTCATACTTTGACAACTCCTTTGCTCGCTGTGTAGTAAAAAATTTATATGGATTTAATAAGATTTTACAGGCAGCAACTCGACGATTTCCTTCTAATACGACATAAGAATCTCCCTCTTTGCAAACAATTGGTTCTTCATTCAACAAATACCCATTTGTTGCAATAGCTTTTGCTAATTCATATACTGCATGATTTTCTATGAGATACTTTACAATCTCTGTTTGATTCATTTCTTTAGCAGACTGATAGGAAAAGCGAGGATTCCTAACGTCCAACTTTAAATTGTCAATCGACAATAAGCGAGTGCCCCAGCTTGAATAATCAATTTTCATATGCAATTATTATACGCTATATTTGTTTACTGCAAAGATACCACTATCCACAAAGAAAGACGAAGTTTTATCTTTTTTCTTTTCGAAAAGTTGTTCATACAGAAAGTGTTTGCCCCTATTTCCTTATTATCACGGCAGTCTTATCTACGAGAACAACATCTTTACTTCTTATTCTATCCTCTTCGATGTTATCCTCTAGGTTCAACTCTATATTTTCGCATCGAGTCAATCGTTCTCGTTTTCTTCTGCAAAGGTAGTTTATGAGCACTGATAGACAAAAAGTCAAGTGGCAAGCTGTTAGGACATCAATCTCCGCACTTCATTCTTCAGGTAGTATTCTTACCCTAAATCTTGTTGACCTCGCCACCTAATTTTTTATTGCTTCGAAACTCAACTCCCTCTCCTCCAGAATCCGCATAAAATCAAATAGGATATTACTCATTATTAGCTGATTACAGGATATTTGCGATAGACGATCACAACAGCTTCTTGAACTTCATCTCCGCTAATCTGTTGATTTCATCTTTGTAGGTTTCAAGATGATGAAGGATGATGTTCTCCACATAGATGCCGATGGTCATATCCCTGTTCCTCATAGACATGACTATCTCTGCCAATGTGTCTTGCAACTCTTTGGCAACATAGATGGTCTTGCGATTTTTCAGGGTGTTGCGACAAATGAAAAGCGACTCATAATCGCCTTTGTCGGACTTTCGCCTTTCTCCAATAGGGACTCTTGAAAAATCCTTTGACATTGGCTTGTCATTTGGACTTTCCGATTCAACACACTGCTCTTCTGATTGAGAGCGTTTTATCTCGCTCTCTTTTCTTTTCATGGGAATACCCTGTGAAATAAGTTCTCGAATGGCAACGGGATCTACCTTGCCGTTTTGGTTTTCTGTCATACTTACTTATTTTTATTGTCGTTATACAATTCACTGTTCATTTCGTTGTCAGTATATCTACCGACGAGGATGAATACGTCTGTTATCGCGAAGATATTCCCAATAATCAGATTGCATCAGCAGGGGTACATCATTTCGTTCATACCCTTTCAGTAGAGATGTTCATTGGTGTCCATCAATACAATCGTTCGATTGTATCTGCTTTCTCACATTCCCACGTTCGGATGAGAGGAATAAGGATATGTCCTTTGATATACACCCCTGTCCACACCGCTCATCGAAACGAGATGTTATCGAAGACACATACCCTCACCGACATATTCAACAGTGCAAATATATGGCTCGGTGATGCTGTAATCAGCATAATTTCCTTTGGTGCGTACTTGTGGCTTCGATTTGGATACTTGTGGCTTCGTCTCTCCTAATGGCTTTGGGTACAAGAGATCGTAACTTTGCAGTAAGCGATAAGTCGGTATTTCATGGCTTTGAAAACATACCTTTCGGGAGAATAGCATATCGTTCTTCGGAACGAATTTATTTGCGTCGGAGCAAATAGCAAGGTATGTTTTATGCAGCATGACTTCGTTTTTGCAGCATAAAACCCTTGCTCTTGTAGAGGGCTGAAAAAACTCCGAAGTCGTATTTCTTGGAAGAGAGAATGCGATGCCTCAAATGCCGGTTATGTCGTGAAACACTAAAATCCAAAATAAGAAATGAAAATGAAGAAAATTAGGAGTGCACGCTCCAAAGAGAAGACAGAGAAGCGTGTTTCGGTCAATTTCACACCGACGGAATACGCTCATTTCCTCACGATGAAAGAGGAAAGTGGTGTACCAAGTCTGTCACTATTCATCAAGGCAAGGGTATTTAACGAGACCTTTCGGGTGATAAAAGTAGATCGCTCGTTGCTCGACTATTATCAGAAACTGACGACTTTGTATGGGCAATTTCGCAGTGTGGGAGTGAATTATAACCAGACAGTTGTCGCTTTGAAGAGTAACTTTACCGAGAAAAAAGCCTTTGCGATGCTCGCCAAGTTGGAGAAACTCACACTTGAATTGGCAATAATCGGAGGGGAAATCGTGCAATTAACCCATGAATTCCAAGATAAATGGCAACATCGGCAATAGCCTTTTATTGTGCAGTGTTATTTCTCAATGAAAGAAAATCAGGCTTCCCAAAATGAGAGGGAAGCCTGATTAAGCCATTTGAATGCAGTTATCGTTTCTTGAACTTGCCACCTTTCAGGTCGTTCTCCACCATTCGCTTGTTGAGTTTCTCGCGGAGTTCATCAAGGAAATAGGTGCGGCTGTCATCCTTGCGACGCTTCATGTTCATATAGACGTTGTAACAGTTCTTGATTTCCACACCGAAGTTTCAGAAAGGGCGTCAGCCAATTCCTCTACGCCAATCTCTCCGTTGTTGATACAATCACAGGTGTCAAGGGCATAAAGGAGTTCGACTAAGTCTGTTACCTTACCTGTCCAGTGGAGTTTCTTGGTTGGTTTGACAGACAAAGCAGGAAGAATCCCCTGCATTCGCATCTTCAGCAACTTCAACTCTGTGTCAATCACAAAGAGCAGCTCTGATACATTTTTTCCCCTCTCCGTTTAAAGAATACGCCTTTTGCATAGCTTGTAAGCGACAGCGAGTGTAGCGGAGTATACGAAACAACGAGACAGTATCTTCTTCGGTATCACATAGAGCAACGATCTTCAATATAAAATTGTCCGATGCTTTTTGTACTTGTTCTTCTGTAGAGCAAGACGAAATTATCGTCTTAAATTCTTCCGTTTGAATAAGTCTCAGCATAATCATATCTTTTATGTTCAACATTGTAGATTCTCTGTTGTGAGATGTGATTTATGACGAATTTCCCTATGAATTTGAATGGCAAAGAACAGTGTCATCAAAGTTGCAAAGATGTCGGCGACAGGCTGGGCATAAAGCACACCATTCAGTCCCCAATATGATGGAAGCAGTAATATGGCAGGGATAAAAAACAGCCCTTGTCGTCCGATATTGAGCAGAAGGCTCTGCCTTGCTCTTCCGATTGCCATATATAGCGTGGAATACACAAATTGAAATCCAAAAGTGAAGAACAAAATCGTATTGGCTCGAAGGGCTATCCTTGCAATTCCCTGCATAGTTTCGTCTTTGCCGAAACAACTGATGACAGGAGAGGTAAATCCCATTATGAGTATGCTCCAAAGCACACAAAACGAGGTTGTGAGTATCAGGGAACAGCGCACTGCTTCCTTTAATCGTTGGAAGTTGCCTGCTCCGTAGTTATAGCCAGTCATCGGTTGCAATCCTTTGACAAACCCGAAGACCACGTTTGTTCCCAATGTTACAATCTTCAGAACGATACCCACCGCTGCGACAGCCTCCGCTCCATATTTCACGGCAGCCCTCTGCAACAGACTGATGGAAAGGGTCTGGAGCAATTGCAGAAAGAGCATCGAGATGCCTATCTTGATGATGTCCGCATACATTCTCATCGTGGGAGCGAACAGGGTAAACGATACTTTCACCTCTGCTTTCGAGAGGAAGAAGCGAATATAAATGGCTGTCGTGGTAATTCTTGAAAGAATGGTTGCCCATGCCGCACCTTCCACGCCCCAATTGAAAGTGTAGATAAACAAGGGGTCTAATGCAACATTGACGATAGAGCCGATAATCATTGCCATTGCAGATGTTTTCGATGCACCTTGTGAAACAATGATGTTGGACATCGACACATTCAATGCACCTATGACACAACTGATGATGAAGAGTCTGCCGTATGTTTCTGCCAAGTGCATCATGCCCTCGTTTGCTCCCATAAACAGCAGGATGTCCGGCAGGAACGCATTGCACATAAAGGCAATGAGGGCAGCCAAAATCACAGAAGTAACCACTGAGACGGAAGCGATCTGACTTGCCTTGACAATCTGCTTTGCCCCCAACAGACGGGATACATACACTCCGCCGCCGACACCGAACATCAGCCCTATCCCGAGAAACAACAGCGACAGAGGAAAAACAACCGATACGGCGGCAACGGGAAGAGTTCCCAGACGTGCAACCCAGAAAGTGTCCACCACATTGTATATTGCCATAATCAACATTGCGATGACAATAGGTATCCCCAACTTTGTCAGGGCTTTCATCATACTTCCTTCTTGTAGAATATTTACAGCGTTGTTCATCTTTATAATCCGTATCTTTTTAAGTGAATAAATTCCGCTGCAAAGGTACGGAGGGATACAGGCTGTCGCAATAGACGGACAACGGTGATAATAGCACTATTCGTGGTAATTCTTTCTGAAAAGCGTGGGAGAGACTCCTTCGACCTTAGTAAACAGTCGTGTAAAGTAGGAGTAATCGTCAAATCCCAGACTATGCGCTATCTCCTTGACGGAGGCTGTCGTATAGACCAACTTCCGCTTTGCCAACAAAATAATCTCGTCTTGAATATGACGGCTCACGCTTGTCCCCAGAACAGCATTTACCGCCTCATTCAGGTAGGCAACGGTAATGTTCAGCCGTCCGGCATAGAATGATGGCGAACGGTTAATTCGAATATTGTTTTCCAGCAAATCCCGAAATTCCCATACTATTTCCTTGTGTCTGGTCATAGTACTCTGAAATACGGATTGAGCTATCATTGTATTCGCAACGTTGTCCACGACCAATCCCACGATGACGGTGGTCAGTCGCTGAACTATTGCTTTGGCAGATGGATTTTCCATACAACCCAATTTGCGGTCAAGAAGCGATAGTAATAGTTTCAGTTCCGATATGTCGGATAGTTGTCTTTGGGGACAACCATATCCCTCAAGCGTTCGTTTTTCCTCCTTATCCACCAGTACCGAGTCGATAATGAGAAATTTTGCAGAAAGATTGGAAGCATCAATGATGCGATGCACCTGTCCCGGACGGATGATAGCCAAACTTCCTTTCCCGAAAGCGTATTCCTTGAAATCAATATCCAGACGGCATTGCCCATCCTCTATGAATCCAAAGAAATAATAATCGTCAGTATGGGAGAAAGCGTATCTTTCCGAAGGTGCCGATGTCTGGGAGACGACACTCTTAAGATAGACTCCGAAATCTGAGAGCTGTGAACTTCTATGGATGGGTAATTGGGACATTTCTTGTACTTATTTTATTCTTGACAATACACTCTCAATGTCTATCCTGCCATTGTTGAAACTTGCTCATCACGAAAAAAGCAGAGAGTAAGCTAAGCACTGTTAGGATAATCCCAACAACTGACCATAAGAACATCTGCAAAGGAGATAGAATGGAAGTCTTTGCCAATTCAACAAAGGCATAGACACAATAAGGCAAAGTCAAGATTGTGGTAATGATAACAGGTATATATTTTCGGTATATTGCCCATTGAGCAAGATGTACTATAAGATGGAGGGAATACCCTGCAAATGCAGCAAACCACCATTGATAAGCATCCAACCATACGGCACAGAAAGAAATGAGGGAAATCAGAATGAACTCGTGGACAGTCCCAATAGCAAATGTGGCTGTGGAATAATCAAAATGTCCCCTGCGTGCAAGAAACTGCCCGAATTGAGGGAAACGCCTTTTCAATTCGTCCCTATTTCTGTCAAGCCAATGCCTAAACATGATAATCTCTTCGTATTCGTGAAGCATGAATACAACGGGGAGAAGTATCATTATCAATTTTAATTTCGTCATAATGGTTTCCAAAACTCTATGGTCATCCTTTTTTTAACACATTCCTTAAATCTCTGACATACCGAGCTTGCCGATATTTCAAATAAATCTTCACAAACGGAATCATAAACCATTTCTTAGGCTCAATGTGTTCTGTAAAGTCAATCGTAGCATTCTTTTCATTGCCACAGAAAACACCGACCCAATGTCCTTTCATATTGTCATTCTCCATATCAAACTCCCAAAGACAAAAAGGTTCTTGTCTTGTCACTGTGAAAGTTGTCTTATATCCACTCTTCGTTATTTCTACAAATTGCGTGTCTGATATGACCTCTATCTTTTCAACATCACTTCTCCACGAATAGTCTGTTAGCGATGTTACAACTTGCCAAACGCTCTGTAAATTGCAAGGAAACGTGGCTTTTATGTTTGACGTTACGAACATAAAGTTTGAATCTCAGAAAAATAACTTTATCTCAAGAAACCATTTTTGTAGAAATCGTACCAAGTATCTATATTCTCGGAACTGTTGGCTTTCAGCAACAGGAGCATTTCACGGGTGAATTCCAAATGTCCTACACCATTTGCCGTGACGATATTCTTGTCACTGATAGCCTGTGCTTCAACATATTTTGCTTCGTTGGTGTATTTTTCACCACCCCAATGTTTGAGTTGTTCAAGACCGTTGCCTGTGTGCTTTACGTTGTTCAGGAAACCATGTGAACACAAGAACGATGCTCCGTTGCATATCGCTCCGACGATTTTACCTTTATCCAAAGCCTCTTGTACCAATGGAGCGACAAGTTCCGCTTCGGGCGAGTCCCAACGATTTCCACCAATAAGCACTAATGCGGCATAATCTTGGGGCATGTTCTCGAAAGAATAATCGGGTAAAGTCCTGAAACCTCCGATGGAACGAACAGCGTCCGATGTCGGGGCAACGGTATGCACTTCGTATTTTATTTCACCGCCCGGTATCACGCCCACATGAAGAGCCGTGGAAAGAAAAGCCCCTTCCCAGTCTGTGTATTCATTCAATATGATAAATAAAACTTTCTGTTTCATTGATAAATATATTTTGAAATTGACAACTTCGTCACAAGTTCCTTCAACTCCTTTGTGAAGATTACTCCCGCAAAGTTACTCATTCATAATTAGAAAGGCGAAGAAAACAGCAAGAAAACACGTCCTTGCTAATGCTTTATCTCCGATAATTTTCTTGGAGTAGTTGGTTGATGTCGGAGAGACGGTCCTAGATTCCGCAAGTCGAGTGAGGGGTAAAAAAGAAGGGTGAGATTTCTTGCGATTTCTCACCCTATCTCGTTAGAAATTGCTATCTTTATATGGTCATAATCAATTGAATAACAATATCTAACACCCTATTAAGGTATGGCAAATATACAAGTAATTTCTGAGAGAGCACAGCGTTTTGGCGGATTAAATTTCATTTTACAGTCCAAGGAGCACAAAAAGATTCTGCCTCATCCGATATTCTGCGTGATGGGGTGACT
>NZ_KV820624.1:0-27734 GCF_001815465.1 Porphyromonas sp. HMSC077F02
CCCAAAATATACTCTAGGGGGCAAACTTGGGTTAGGTCAAAAGTGTTGGTGGATTTTGACTTAAAAGATGTAGCTTTACATCGTTAATTCGAAACGGAGCTAGCTCTGCAGGGGTGCAACTAGCAAGGGATAGAATTAATGGAGTCAGGACAAGTGACGAACTTAGGGGGGTAGTGTTGCTACTCCCCTAAGTCATCTACAAGGCTTGGACGATATCCCCTATGCCTTAAAAACCCACAAACAAGGCGTTCCTTATTGGCTTGAGTCATTCCATTGTGATTCCTTAAACTGCTCTTTAAAGCGGTGAAGAACCCTTCTATAGCATTGTTTGTATTCGGAATACATAACGCTGGATAATCTTCAAAGGTAAATAGGAATGGTAATTTCTCTTTAAATGTTTGTGCAGCAGATCTGAGAGCTCTATGGGTGTATTGCCAACGATTAGTTAGGGGGTTAATGGTCTTCTCTTTAAGAAAGTCATTCCATCTATTATGCCAAGCAATTAATCCTTCACTAAACTTAGCTTTACTGGTTTTTGTTACACTCAAAGCAAGGTCCAAGAGTTCCACTGACGCTTGAAGCTTAGGTCGTAGTGTGAGCTTACGTCTTATAATGGCAATGAAGTGATATTGACACATCTGGACAAGGTGTCGCTGCTTGGATATTTCAAGACCTACTCCCCCGTCTAACACAAGTGCCTGTATCTTATATCCGTTGTTTTCAATACCATTAATGGCATCAATGTAGTCTTGCTTTCGCTCATGACCAATCCACTGATAATAAAGAGCCACACCACTTTGGGAGTCAATTGCTAGTATTAGTCCCTTGTTACGTCCCCAGTAAGTTACGTCAAGGTGGACAACACCGCCAGAAAGTTTAGGAGCTATATAGTTCTCTTGAATGCCCCTCAATTTTCTCTTAATGGTGCTACTGCTTACACCAAACTGGCGTCCTAACTGCTCGTAAGATAAGCCCGATTGGTATAAATCCCAAAGCTCGTTAGAATCAAGCCGTTTACCAACACTGAAGGTGGTCAAACAATCCTTACAAAGATAACGTTGGCGCCCATTATTCTTACCGTACCTTATCGTGTCACTACTACCGCAATTTGGGCATTTTTTCTATTCATTTTCACCTTTTTAAATGCTCAAAGATACGATGATCATTGGAATATCTCACGTTCTTACCAACACTTTTGACCTATACAACAACAAAACGCCTATTTTAACACTTCAAAACTTTCAATCTCCTACATCACTGATTATAACTAATCACTTAATAGGTTGCACCAACACTTTTGACCCATAAGTCAAAAATAATGATTTGAATGACTCTGCAGTAAGATAGTCATCATACTCATGTTTCCTAAATAGCTCATATAGTGAGGCTGTAAGAGCATCAAGAGAGGCATTTAATGCTACCGCTTCTGCTGTTCTGCCTTTAGCTCTGCTCGTAGAATTGCTCCAAAGGCTTTTCTTTACAGACAATTGGCTTGAGCCAAGATTAACCATTTCACCATCTAAGATGATACGAACCATAATTGGATTTTTTCCTTCTTTGTTCTCATAGTTTGAGCGTAGGTAGTAGGAAACCTTGAATTGCTTCTTCATACTCTTAAAATCTTTTTAGTGGATCCATTCTATATTGCTACACTTTTTTCAAGTGTTTGTACACAAAACGCTGCCACAAAGTTCATAATAAAGTTTCTGAGTATGAGCATATTACGGTATTCAATATGGTGGTCATTTGGTAGTCATTGCTACAATTTTTCAGCCAATTAAAAGTTGTAGCAATTTCTGTAGCAGAAAAGTGGTCTATTGCTAACTACCAAATATCTGTTTTGGTATTCAGCGGTAGTCACTGAAACAAGAAAAATCGCTGTAAAGCAGGGCTCTACAACGATTTTTCTCTGTTTTGAATACTTTTCTGACTACTCAGATGAAGCTCAAAATGTCTCAAAGTGGAGATGGAGGGATTCGAACCCTCGTCCAAACACGGAACTAATCCGCTTTCTACACGTTTAGCTTTGCTTTGGTTGTCGGCAAATAGGTTTGGCCAAAGCTACCCTCCTACTTGCTTAGTCTCTTAAATGTCGTCGGTAATGAAAGACGCACTACCAACCCTTCCCGATATTCCGGCACCACTATATCCGACCACCTCGAGAACACGGTATCGGAGTGATGTCTTGCCGCGAGCCTATGCTCAAGCGCAAGAGCAGTAACCTACTAAACTTCGGTTACGCTGCAAGAGCGTAAGAATTATTTTCGCCACTTAAAAGCTTTGAGGACTATGATTAAAGTGCCAGTCAACGATGCACTACGTGCTTACGCATCACCTCTACATGCTGTCAAAACCAGTCATCCCCGCTAGGATTACACCACAAAGTTACCAATAATATCCCAACACAAAAAGTTTCATGCACAAAACGTTTTTGTTTCATACCTAAAGCATTTCCGTTTGATACCTAAAACATTTCGACTTTATACACCAAACATTTCAGTTTTACACACCATTTTATTGCTCTATTTATCCTTCTATAAATCAGTTAGTTAGGAAGGCGTATTTTTAGTTGCAACTAAGCAATCGGCGAGATGCAACTAAACAAATGCTTTGTTGCATCTCAACTTTCGCTTACTTATAACTCTGAATATTGTCGGCTATCTGTCCACCCTCAACTACTTTCTATTTGCTTTTTACGCATGATAAAAAGAGATATTATTGCTCTTGTGTAGCAAGAAATTATTAAATTTGTAGCAAACGATTAATGCACATAAATATATAGGCAATGAATAATATACAAAATCACTATCCAATAGCGATCATCGGTGGTGGTATAACTGGTCTTTCGCTTGCTGCAGAGCTTGAGAAAGAGGGCAAATCCTTTATTCTACTTGAAGCAAAGGATAGGCTTGGCGGGCAGATAAAGACACTCAAGGAGAATGGTTTTACGTATGAAGTGGGACCCAATACTGGCACCGTCTCTTCTCCCGAGGTAGCGGAGTTATTTGAGTATGCGGCACCGGATGCCCTGCTTGAGGAGGCTTGTGCCAATGCCAACGATCGATGGATTTGGAAGGGGGATCGCTTTCACTCTATCCCCAATGGTCCATGGAGTGGGCTCACCACCCCACTCTACAGTCTAAAAGATAAGTTGGGTCTACCCTTTGAACCCTTTAGAAAAAAAGGGACCAACCCTAATGAGACGGTGGGTGAGCTTGCAGAGCGCAGGCTTGGAAAAACGATTGTAGACTATACCATTGACCCCTTTATTGGGGGTATCTATGCGGGCGATCCCTATCAATTGGTGACCCGACTAGCATTGCCAAAACTCTATAATCTGGAGCAAAACTATGGTAGTTTTATCAGAGGGGCTATCAAGAAAGCATCTGAGCCAAAGAGCGACCGCGACCGCAAAGCAACGAAAAAGATCTTTTCGGCTGTTGGGGGTCTAGAAGAACTAGTCAAGGCCATCGGCAAAAAAATAAGCAGAACTGGTGAGGTGGTTCTCGAAGCCCAGGAAATCTGTATCACCTCGACAGAAAATGGTTGGCAAACCACCTTTGTAGATATGAATGGCGACCAACACACCATTTCATCCACTAAAGTGGTCACCACTGTGAGAGCCGATATACTTCCAAAGTTATTCAGAGAGGAGATCGCTAGCAAGATGACACGTATCGCCACCCTTCCCTACGCTCCTATCACGGAAGTCTGTGTAGGCTTTAACCATCTGCCCGATATTCCGAGAGCCTCCTTTGGTGCTTTGGTTCCCAGTAAGGAGCAACGAAAGGTACTGGGGATTCTCTTCCCAAGTTCTTGCTTCAAGGATCGTACCCCCTACCCTGATGGAGCCTTATTTACCATCTTTATGGGTGGCCTAAGGAATAAAGGATTGGTGCTAGACACTCCACTTGAGGAGCAGAAGCAGGTGGGACTGAATGAGCTTTATGATATGATGAAGATACCTCGGTCTATTACCCCCGACATGGTGCACATTGCTCACTATCCAAAGGCGATCCCTCAGTACGACCTGGCGACAGAAGAGCGACAGAAGGATATGAAGGCCATTGAAAAAGAGTATCCAGGACTGCACATAGCAGGGGGTGTGATTGATGGCATAGGAATGGCCAACCGTATCATCCAAGGCATGAATCTAGCACAACAACTTATTAAGGAAATCGAGTAACTTATGGAGGAGTTGAAAAATAGAGGAGGACTAGTTGAGGTGCTCAATTCGTACGACGAAAGCTACGTGAACCTAGCATACACTCTACTACAGGATAGAGGTTTTTTTGTGAGAGTAGAGAATGCACTTACTAATGCCATACCGGGAATGTCGGTGGGGGTATCTCTCATGGTGAGAGAAGAGGATGCAGCTGAAGCCATAAAAGCACTTGTAGAGGCAGATATACTTCCTTCGCAAGAGGAGTCTCTAGAGGAGATAACGCAAAGAGACAGCAAAAAGCGGTGGCGTAAACTAATGCTTCTACTCTTGGCATTGATCGCTGCCTTAGCACTTATGGCCATTTGGATCTTTGTAGTTCAAAAGCAGGGATGATTCAGGTATATACTGGCAATGGAAAGGGCAAAAGCACTGCTGCCTTTGGTATGGCGTTGAGGGCATTGGGTGCGGGCCAAAGGGTCTATATAGCTCAGTTTGTTAAGAATATGAGGTATAGCGAATGCTTTATTGAAGATTACTTTCAAGATCGCCTCAAGATAGAGCAATGGGGTGCTAGCTGTCTCCTCAATCGTGAGGCTACTGATGAAGACTATGCTATGGCGGAGAGAGGGCTTGATCGGTGTGCTACACTTTTGCGAAACAGAGAGGGGGAGATGTACGACCTCATCATCTTAGACGAGCTCAATATCGCTCTTTACATGAAGCTACTACCACTGGAAAAAGTATTGGATGCTCTTAAGAGTATTGACGGTGACCGTGAAGTGATCATCACTGGTCGATATGCACCTAGTGAGCTACTGGCACTCGCAGATCTTGTAACAGATATGCAAGAGGTAAAGCACTACTATCAAAAAGGAGTGCTCAGTCGAAAGGGGTTTGATTGCTAAGGCTAGAGGATTCCTAGGCTGGCAAATAGTCGTTCTTCGTGTGCCATCCAAATTTGCTCTAGCGACTCCGTCTCCAAACCCTTGTCGTGATCATCGACCATTAGAGAGGTACTATTGGATAGCTCTGAGGTGACAATCTCCATACGTATGTAGCTTTCGGGGTCATCGTTCCACCTCCATTCTATCATCTTATTAGGTATACGTTTATTGATTGTTGCCACCCTATCATCCCCTTGGTCATCCCAAAATATATGGATGAGATCCTGAGTGATGTCTACCTTAGGTGCAAACCACTCCGATAACCCTCTTGCAGTGGAAATCTGGTTCCAAATGCTATGGGCCGATGCTGTATTAAGAAAGTACTCTTTCTGGAAGCCAACCGACTTACCCTCTAATACTTTATGTGCCATAATATTTACATAAATCATTTTTACTCTTCTTCTGCCCTCAAGATACCAATAATCTCGGTTATTGTAGGTAAATTTGTGGATAATAAATAATTAAGAAATCTATATTGATTGATATAATGAAGACATTAGTCGTTGTAGGACACCCAGACTTATCAAGCTCTGTAGTAAATAAAGCTTGGGTGGAGGCTCTAAGGCCTTATGAAGGAGAGCAACTAAAGATACACAACCTTGGTGATGTGATAAGGAAGGATGGCACCTTTGATCTTGAAAGCGAACAAAGGTTATTGGAGCAATACGATAGAATCGTCCTCCAATTTCCACTCTACTGGTATATGCCGCCAGCTATCTTAAAGCTATGGATGGATACTGTTTGGGCCGAAGGCTGGGCATGGGGCGATTGCCCTCACGCTCTTGAAGGGAAACTTATTGAGGCTGCCACCTCTTGTGGGGCACCCGAAGCAGCTTTTAACCAAACTCCTCTAAGCACCTACCTCTCTTTCGTACAAGGGTCGGCAGGCTTTGTAAAAGCTCGTGGTGGGGATTAC
Source organism: Porphyromonas sp. HMSC077F02 (assembly GCF_001815465.1). Lineage (NCBI taxonomy): Bacteria > Pseudomonadati > Bacteroidota > Bacteroidia > Bacteroidales > Porphyromonadaceae > Porphyromonas > Porphyromonas sp. HMSC077F02. The sequence continues at coordinate 6,026 of NZ_KV820624.1, forward strand.
TTTGCCTTTTATGGAGCAGAAGGCGAGGGATCTGCTGAGCGACTAAAAACTAACTGCAAGGAATACATCAAATTTATTTGCAATAAATAATTATGAGAAATCTAAACGTAAAAGACGAGACAAGCACCCTGAAATCTGTAATAGTAGGTCTAGGAACCAATCCTGGCCCTGTGCCCACATTGGATGAGGCGTATGATGCCAAGAGCTATAGCACGCTGATAGCAGGCACCTATCCGACAGATGAAGCGCTGGAGAGGGAAGTTGAGGGTCTAGCGAAAGCCTTGAAAGAGGCTGGTGTGGAGGTACTGAGACCACAAGAGCTACCTGGAGTAAATCAGATATTTGCCAGAGATGTCGCTTTTGTGATTGAGGACAAGATGATTCGTGCCAATATCATTCCCGACCGCGAGGCAGAGATGAGGGCATACGATAAGATCTATGAAGATCTAGATCAAAGCAAGATTATTGTGCCTCCAGAGCATGTGCATATTGAGGGCGGAGATGTGATCTTGATGCACGATAAGATATTTTTGGGTACTTACTTAAGCCCAAACTATAGCAATTACAAGATGGCAAGGACCAATAAGTATGCTATTGGTTTCCTTAAAGACCTATTCCCTCAAAAGGACATTATTCCTATTGAGCTAATCAAGCACGATACCGATCCATATACAGGCGTACTGCACCTAGATTGTTGCTTCCAGCCTATTGGTCAGGATAAGTGTATTTTATTCCCTGGTGCCTTCAGACATGTGGAGGATTGGGAGTACATTATGTCTATCTTTGGTCCTGAGAATACTTGTATTATCAGCCGTGAGGAGATGTACGAGATGAATCCTAATGTCTTTAGCATTGCCAATGATACTGTGATCATTGATAGCACCTTCAAGAGATTGCAAGGATGGCTCAATCGTAGAAACGTCAAGACCATTCCTATCCCTTACCGAGAGGTGAGCAAATTAGGTGGTCTATTACGCTGCACGACACAACCACTAGAGCGTGTCTACTAATAATAGATAATGAAGAAAGATAAGCTCGTATGGCTCTGCACTGACTGTGGTGCCGACTTTCCCAAGTGGGTAGGTAAGTGCCCCGCTTGTGGTGCGTGGAATACGCTGAAGGAGTACACAGTCAGAGCAGAGGAGCCAGGGCTAAGAATCCGAAAAGACAAACCGCTACAGGATAAGTCTCCAGTACCACTAAGTTTGGTAGCTGGTGATACCGCCACACGAATGGACCTGCTCGATGGTGAGCTCAATAGGGTGTTGGGCGGTGGATTGGTTAAGGGCTCATTGGTTTTACTTGGTGGAGAGCCAGGTATTGGTAAGAGTACACTGATATTGCAGAGTGTGGTCAGGAATAGTAACCTCAAAACGCTTTATGTTAGTGGTGAAGAGAGTCCAGGTCAGATACGACTTAGGGCTGAACGACTAACCGATGCCGATACCGTGGAGCACTGCCTACTTTATGGCGAGACTCAACTGGAGACGATTATGGAGACAGCACTAGAAGTAGAGCCAGACCTCCTTGTTATTGACTCCATTCAGACTATCCAAACTAGCAGAAGCGACTCCTCTGCCGGATCACTTTCACAAGTTAGGGAGTGCACAGCTGCCCTACTCTCCTTCGTAAAAGAATATGAGTTGCCCATCATTTTGATTGGGCATATTACGAAAGAAGGAAGTATTGCGGGGCCAAAAGTGTTGGAGCACTTAGTAGATACAGTCATACGATTTGAGGGTGATCAAAACCATCAGTATAGAATATTGAGAGCTCTAAAGAATCGATTTGGCAATACTGCTGAGATCGGATTGTATGAGATGAAAAGCGACGGACTTAGGCAGGTAACGAACCCCTCTGAGATGCTACTCTCAGGGACTCAGGGTGAGCTATCTGGCAGTTGCGTTGGAGTAACGATTGAGGGAATTCGTCCACTACTTGTAGAGGTACAAGCCCTTGTGAGCTCGGCAGTCTATGCTAATCCTCAACGCTCCTCCACCGGCATTGATTATAGGCGTACCAATATGCTGCTAGCTGTACTGGAGAAGCGAGCAGGCTTCAAGTTAGTGCAAAAGGATGTCTTTCTTAATATCGCTGGTGGACTTACCATTCAAGACCCTGCTCTTGACCTAGCTGTTTTATCGGCAGTATTATCAAGTAACCTAGACCTTCCTATCTCCAGAGAGACTTGTGTCACTGGAGAGGTGGGGCTTAGTGGTGAAATACGTGCAGTATCTCGTATACAGCAACGCATCACAGAGGCTGAGAAGATTGGCTTCAAGTCAATGATACTCCCTGCTGATAACCTTCACGGCTTAGAGACTGATAAGTTGGATATCCAATTAATTCCTGTAAAGCAAGTAGGTGAAGCCTTTCGAGTGCTCTTCTCTTAAAGAATACCAATCTATTAAACACCCTCTCCAAGCTAGACCCCATGAGTATATATTCGGGCGTCCCTTGTTTAGTTGTATAAGTGAGTAGTGATGTTCTATTATTGGACAGTCAGTAAGGAATCCCACTTATCTACTTGTGTTTGGAGCTAGATGAATGACGGGTAATAGAGCACATCCGACCCCACAACTGGTGTGACTTGCACACCTCATGATAGATATATGGTCGAAAATGGGTAGATTTGTGCTTTGATTAGGTATCTTAAATAATTGAATAGTAAACGTATGAACTGGATAAGCGAAACTTTTCAAGCCATTGACTTGAATCAAATTGGTAGTGTATTTATAGCTCTATTTGCAGTGATAGATATTATTGGGGCTATCCCTATCATTATGAATCTCAAGCAAGCAGGGCAGAAGATTGAACCTTTTAAGACGGTTCTATTCTCTGCTATTATATTGATTGGATTCCTCTTTTTTGGAGAGTGGTTGCTTAGTTTCTTGAGTATCAATATTCAGAGCTTTGCTGCTGCGGGAGCCATTATCCTGTTTTTACTCGCCTTTGAGATGATATTTGGGTATGAGATATTTCGCAATGATGCCCCAGGGGGATCCAACACACTTGTACCGCTGGTATTTCCGCTCATTGCTGGAGCGGCCTCTTTTACCACACTGCTATCATTTAGAGCCTCGTATGCTCTAGTGAATATTATCATTGCTACACTCCTCAACCTTGTTGTGGTTTATTTCGTTCTTAAGCGTCTTGACGTGGTAGAGCGACTGATCGGGCAAGGTGGTATATTCGTACTCCGCAAGTTCTTTGGCGTGATACTGATGGCGATGTCGGTTAAGTTTTTCACAGAGAACATCTCTTATTTGGTAGGAGTGATTAAATGATTATCAAAAGGCTTTCCCTCACCAATTACAAGAATATCAAAGCAGCTACCTTACAGTTTTCTGACAAGCTCAACTGTATTGTAGGAGGCAATGGTATGGGGAAAACCAATCTACTTGACAGCATCTATATCCTCTCCTTTACCCGCTCGTATCAGTACCTTCCCGACTCCCTAATCATTCACCACGACGAGGAGATGGCGATCGTTTCGGGGGAATACCATCGGGAAGATGGACAGGAGGAGAGTCTCGTTTTGGGGCTCAGCCGTGGGAAGAGTAAAAAACTCAGGCGTAATAAAAAGGAGTACAGCCAGATGTCGGACCATATTGGGCTATTTCCTGCAGTGATGATAGCACCAGGTGATATGGATCTGATAAGAGGTGGCAGTGCCGAACGAAGGAGTTTTATGGACCAAATACTTTGCCAGGAGTCTAGGGTCTACCTTACTGCAGCCAAAGGGTATAAAAACCTACTAGAGCAGAGAAACAGTTTGCTCAAACAACAAATGGGCTTAGATCTATCTCTGATTGAGGTGCTCAACCAACAGATGGCACCTCTTGCTGAGAAGATTACCGCTTTTCGTAATGAATGGATTAGAAGAATCTCACCAATATTTCACAACTATTACAGCACCATCACTAAGGACAAGGAGTGTGTAAAGCTGACGTATGCCACCTCAATAGGAGTGCAAGAGCCTAAGGCAGAGGACTTTCTAACGGCATGGCAAAGCAATCTCCAAGAGGATCTCGCCTGTGGCTATACTAGAGTAGGACCTCATCGTGATGATTTAATTATGTTGATAGATGACTTTTTGATCCGCAAGATAGGGTCACAAGGTCAGAATAAGAGTTATATGGTGGCTCTCAAGTTGGCTCAGTACAGTCTACTCTGCCAGCTACATCCAGACAACCTACCTATTCTACTTCTAGATGATATCTTTGACAAACTTGATGAGGATCGTGTTGAAAAAATAGTGGAGTTGGTGAGTGACACACGCTTTGGCCAAATTTTTCTGAGCGATACCAACCGTAAGTACTTAGACCAGATACTAGAGAATCTACCTATAGAAGCCTACACGATATTCCAAGCGAACGATGGCAATTTTCTAGACATCACTCCAGAGCGATGAGGTTTTATAAGACAAAATCTATCCGTGTTATTATAGAGGGGTATCGGGAGAAGGAAAGCGGGTTACTAGCTACGATTGAGCTACAAAAGGAGCTTTATGATCTGTGGAGGGGTCTGTCGGACAAAAGGCTTAATAGCATTAAGGTGACTTTTAAGGTACAAAAAGGGGAGAGGCTAAGTATCATCTGCCCCTCCCCTACTACGCTTAGTTATGTCCGTCAACGTCGCTCTTATATAGTGCAATCACTGATGGATTTTATGTCTGAAAACAATATCCCCCACCTAGAGATTAGACTCAAATAGCCCGCTTAAAACCAATAGGTCTTTTCCTCAGTCACCAGAGCATCCATACGCTCATCAAAAGGCTCCATCGGAAGTGGCTCTTCCATCACTTGTAGCTGGTACCCAATCGCAATCTTTTTCCGTATCACATCGTGATGCAGCTCAAAGTAGCGATCATAATAACCTTTGCCACGACCTACTCTACCGCCACAAGCATCAAATGCCACACCCGGCACGATCATCACCTCAGGCACTAACGCTTTAGATACATCATCCTTAGGCTCTAGTATTCCGTAACCCGACAATTGGTAGTCTTGGGGATTTTGGAGCTTGTAAAAACGGATGGTCTGCTCATCTTCCACACGAGGTACCAGGAGCGTATGCCGACCTTGCTTACCGAGCATTTGGATCAGATAAGAGGTCTCTACTTCATCTGGCATACTGAGGAACAAGGCCACATTAGTTGCCTCTTCCACTCTGAGCAATTCGAATGCTCGCTCAGCTATCTTCATAGAGATAGTAGTTCTTTCCTCAGGCGAGAGTTGTTTTTTCCTTTGTCTAATTATTGTCCGAATCTCCTTCTTCTCCATCTGTACTGTCGCTCATTTCGATTAAACTTGTAGTTGGTGAAGGTAGAGCTAGTGGGGAATAAATCCCCTGTGAGAATAGCTCTGACGCTTGCTTCACCATTGAGTCACTATAGCACCTCACTCGCCAGGCCTCTTTCTGACCATAAAGATAGTCTACAATAAGAGGATACAATAAATTATTGAGTGGTGTCTCTGCCTGAGAGATAAGGAAACTCCTCCGAGGTAACCCCTTGGACTGTGCAAAAGTAGCTAACTGCCAAACCAGTCCTTGATTATCCAAAAAGCTATAGATATGCTCTGTATCCTCTAGTCGCTTGAGTAGATCACGGTGACGATCGGCATAGACAAAGGCAAACTGATGGAGATACCCTCTATTGAGCACCTCAGCATAGTAGCTATTCATACCGATGGTATCGCGTGCCACAAATTTATCTGGCATGATACCTCCACCGCCATATACTTCACGGCCGGCCTTAGTATGATAAACTAAATCACGCTTTATCTTGATGCTATCGGCAGAGAACATCTCACCCCCCAGCACTCTATCAATCCAGTCATGAGCATACTCCTCATCTCCACCGAGCTGGTACTCTCTCTGAATAGAACGTCCAGAGGCAGTATGATATCTAGCAATAGTAAGGTGAACGGAACTGCCATCGTAATACTCAAAAGGCTTCTGCACGAGCCCCTTACCAAAGCTACGACGACCTATAATAATACCGGCATCATTATCCTGAATAGCACCGCTGACAATCTCAGATGACGAGGCCGAAAGTTCATTAATGAGTACATAGACAGGAAAATCAATCAGTGTACCCGTCCCATCACTATATATATCGCTACGGTCTTGATGAGCACCATCGGTATAGATGATTAGGCTCTTTCTGGGTAGAACTTCATTGGCGATGCTCAGTGCCGCCTGCATCAGGCCACCAGGATTATCTCTAAGGTCTAAAATCAATCCTTTGGCACCCTCATTTCGCAACTTAGCAACTGCCTGCATAAAGTCATCGTAGGTCGACATACCAAATGAGCTGATACGGATAAAACCCAATGAATCATTGACCATAAGGGCAGCATCCACAGTATTGGTATTGACTACCCCCCTCTTGACCTTTACCTCAGAAAGCGTCTTGCTATTGTATGGGCGAATGCCAAGAGTAACGATAGTTCCGTCTTGCCCTTTAAGGAGCGAGCGCACCGAGTCGGGAGTAAGCGATTGACCAGTAATATCTCGGCCATCTACCGTGACAATTCTATCCCCAGCCTTCAAACCTGCGATATCTGACGGTCCATTGGGGATCGTCTGTATTATTACAGCGGTATCAATAATGGTATTGAAAGTGATCCCAATGCCATAAAAGTACCCATCGAGAGACTCCTGTTCGGCTTGTCTTTGCTCAGCAGTAAGATAGGTAGAGTGTGGATCCAACTGTCCAATGAGCATCGGGATAAGATCCGACACCAACTCATCAGGGTCTACACTATCCACATAGTTTTCACTAATCATCTGCAGCGTCGCCTTGAGCTTATCAATAGGCGTCACAGCACGCATCAAGGGGTTTCTTGACTTTACTTTAAGCCCAATAAAAAAACCTCCTACTAAGAATAGCAAAAGCAATAGGCATACCAATGCCACCTTGACCCACTTCTTCATACAATCACTTTTTCTTGAGAGGTAAACACTCCACCTCTATACCTGCTTTTCGTAAAAGGTCTACACCCTCAGTAAGTCGATACTCCTCTGAATAGACCACCCGCTTAATACCAGCTTGGATAATGAGCTTGGAGCACTCCAAGCAAGGAGCGTGTGTCACATAAACCGTGGCACCGCGGCTATTATTATTGCTAGCCGCGACCTTAGTAATCGCATTGGCCTCGGCATGCAGGACATATGGATAGGTTTTATTATCCTCATCCTCACAGCAGTTTTCAAAACCCGAAGGTGTCCCATTATACCCATCAGAGATAATCATCTTATCCTTAACCACAAGGGCACCTACCTGTAAGCGCTTACAATACGAGTTTTCTGCCCATATCTCCGCCATTCTTAGATAGCGAAGGTCTACTTCACGCTCCTTTTCACTTCCCGACATAGTTCTTATCACATCCTTTCAGGCATCTCTATACCTAGTAACCCTACGGCATTCTTCAATACTTCACTTGTAAGATAGGAGAGCAATAATCTCTGATGCCTAATAGCTTCATCAGGCTCATTGAGAATGGAGTGATCGTGATAAAACTGGTTGAATTGCTTACCCAGGTCATAAGCATAGCTGGCAATTAGACTTGGGTTAAGCTCCGCACCCGCCTGCTTTACTACCTCACCAAATTCATTGAGTCGCTTCACCAGCTCCACCTCTTTAGGCAAGAGCTCTGCCACCTGTTGTGTAGCATGAAAATCCATACCCTCTGCCTTACGCATGATGCTCTGAATACGAGCATAAGTATACTGTATGAATGGACCAGTATTACCATTGAAGTCAATGGACTCCTTAGGATCGAAGAGCATATTCTTACGTGGCTCTACCTTCAGCAAGAAATACTTCAAAGCACCAAGACCCACCTTGCGAGCCATCTCCTGTCGCTCCTCCTCCGACATATCAACTGCCCGTCCTTGACCTTCAGATGCCTCTAAAGCGGTATCAATCATCCGATCCATTAGGTCATCTGCATCCACTACAGTACCTTCACGGCTTTTCATCTTGCCATCTGGAAGCTCCACCATTCCATAGGAAAAGTGCTTCAAGTCCTTTCCAAAGGAATAGCCTAACTTATCAAGAATGATAGAAAGCACCTGGAAGTGATAGTCCTGCTCGTTACCTACCACGTAGATCATTTGGTCGATAGGATAGTCTTCATACCTTAGCTTGGCAGTTCCAATGTCTTGAGTGATGTAGACAGAGGTACCATCCGCACGCAAGAGTATCTTCCGGTCGTAGCCCTCTGGTGTTAGGTCAGCCCAAACCGATCCATCAGGATCTTTCACAAAAAGCCCCTCATCGAGACCCCTTAGCACCTCCCGCTTACCGACTAGATAGGTATCACTCTCATAATAGATCTTATCAAAGTCTACCCCTAGCCTGCGATAGGTTTCATCAAAGCCGTTATACACCCAGGTATTCATATTCTTCCAAAGGGCACGCACCTCTTCATCACCTGCCTCCCATTTCTTGAGCATTGCTCTAGCCTCCTGCATAAGGGTGCTCTCTCGCTCCGCTTCTTCAGGAGTAAGCCCCTTTGCTTCAAGCTCCTTTAGCTCTGCTTTATAGTGCTTATCAAATAGCACATAGTAATTACCTACTAGGTGGTCGCCCTTCAAATGAGAGCTTTCTGGCGTCTCACCATTGCCCCACTTCTGCCATGCCAACATAGACTTGCAGATATGGATGCCTCGGTCATTGACAATATTTGTCTTCACCACCCGCTTGCCATTGGCCTCCAATATCTTTGAGATGCTATAACCAAGCAGATTATTTCGGATATGCCCAAGATGAAGTGGTTTATTGGTGTTTGGCGATGAATACTCCACCATGTAAAGAGGTGAATCATTAGTGACCTCCTCAAAGCCATAGTTCTCCACCTTTTTCATCTCCTCTATCTGGCTAGCGAAGAGAGCAGGTTGAAGCTCAATATTCAAAAAACCTTTCACCACGTTATATCCCTTGCAGATAGTGCCGAACTTCTCCACAAGTGCATTGCCCACTTCAGTAGCAGTTGCCTCAGGAGCTTTCTTACTCTGACGCAGGTAAGGAAATACTACAAAGGTATAATCACCCTCAAACTCCTTTCTTGTCGGAGCTACCGACACAGAGCTCTCAGACACCCCATAAAGGGAATTAAGTACGTCGCAAAGTGCATTGCTCAGCTTTGTTTCTATACTTGTATACTTCATCTTATTATATCAGTTTATTCGTTTCTGTATCTGGGAAAATTACCACAGGCTTATATGAGCTAGCCTCTTCCTCCGTCATCAATGCATAAGATATTATCAGTGCAATATCTCCAGGCTGAAAATGGCGAGCCGCAGCTCCATTAAGGCATATCACGCCACTTCCTCTTTCGCCTTCTATTACATAAGTCTCTATTCGAGCCCCATTATTGTTGTTCACCACCTGTACCTTTTCATTAGGCAAAAGGTGGGCTGCCTCCATCAGGTCAAGATCCACCGTAATACTACCAACATAGTTGAGATTGGCATCCGTCACTCTCACACGGTGGATCTTGGATTTCATCATATTTAATAGCATATTGTTTCTGCGTCTAAATGTAGTTGTCGCTATATTCACACAAAGATAACCAAATATAGCTATATATCGACTAGCAATTGCACTGAAAGTTTTGCCAACCCAATATAATGGGTTATTAAATCAAGTAATCAAAGAAAAGGGCTGTGTCAATAAGCTTTGACACAGCCCTAAGTATATAGGAAAACTAGTTTTTACTAGCATCACTTTGCAAAGGCAACTGCCCTTGTCTCGCGTATCACAGTAATCTTCACTTGTCCTGGATAGGTCATCTCATCCTGAATTCTCTGAGCGATCTCTCCCGATAACTGCTGTACCTGCCCATCATCCATCTTATCCGCCCCTACAATCACACGAAGCTCACGACCTGCTTGGATAGCATAAGTCTTAATTACACCTGGATAAGATAGCGCCAATTTCTCAAGGTCATTGAGACGCTTTACATACGCTTCGGCAATCTCACGCCTTGCTCCTGGTCTTGCACCACTAATAGCGTCACACGCTTGTACAATAGGAGCAATCAGTGTCTCCATCTCCACCTCTTCGTGGTGCGAACCGACGGCATTACATACATCAGGCTTCTCCTTGTACTTCTCACAAAGCTTCATACCCAAGATAGCGTGAGGTAGCTCAGGCTCCTCATCGCTCACCTTGCCAATATCATGCAACAGTCCGGCACGCATTGCCTTCTTCGGATTCAGCCCAATTTCACTAGCCATCACGGCACAAAGATTGGCAGTCTCCCTAGCGTGCTGAAGTAGATTCTGGCCATAGCTAGAGCGATACTTCATCTTACCAACAAGACGAACCAACTCGGGGTGCATACCATGGATGCCGAGGTCAATCAACGTACGCTTACCAGTCTCGATAATCTCATCCTCAATCTGGCTCTTTACCTTGGCAGCCACCTCTTCAATACGTGCTGGGTGGATACGCCCGTCCTGAACAAGCTGATAAAGAGTCAAGCGAGCAATCTCTCGACGAACAGGGTCAAAGCAACTCAATACAATCGCCTCAGGAGTATCATCTACAATTACCTCCACCCCTGTGGCGGCTTCAAGAGCACGTATATTACGCCCCTCTCTCCCGATGATACGACCCTTCATCTCATCATTTTCGATATGGAAAACTGTCACGGCATTCTCAATCGCAGTCTCAGTGGCAATACGCTGAATACTCTTTACCACCAGCTTTTTAGCCTCCTGATTAGCAGTCATCCGAGCCTCCTCTACAATCTCATTGACATAGGCAGCGGCACTTGCACGAGCTTCATCACGAATACTCTCTACCAACTGAGCCTTGGCATCCTCTGCGGAAAGACCACAGATCTGCTCCAGCTTCTTTTCCGCCTCTAGTTTCATCTTGGAGAGCTCCTCTTGCTGCTGCTCTGTGCCTAGCATCTGTTGTTGCAACTGTGTCTCTAGCTTCGCCACCTCCGATGCTTTCGCATTCAGATCACTCTGCTGCTTATTGAGTTGTTGCTCTCTATTTTTTAGTTTAGTATCTTGGCTTTGAATACGAGCATCAGCGCTCTGCACCTTGCTCTTCCACGCCGATATCTCCTGCTCTAGCTCAGTGCGTTTCTGTAGAGCCTGCTCCTTCACCTCCAAGAGCCGATCCTTACGGAGTATCTCTATATCTTCCTTAGCCTGTTCAATATAGCTATTCTTCTCCTCCTTAGCTCGTTCTGTGAGCGTCTTCCAAATGTTTTTCCAAAGGATTACACCGCCAATAGCCAATACGGCAAGTGCAATCACCACTGCGATGATTATCTGCATTTTATTCCACTACTAATATATCCACAAAACCTGCTTTTATGCCTTTCGAATTGTGGCAGTAGGTAACAACACTTCTCGCTCCGTCCAAGCTAGATAGACTCCTCTAGGGAGCTATTGAGACGATTCAGACGCTCCTCAAGCTTTAGCTCACTTTGCTCCTTTCGAAGCCGCTGAAGCTCATTAGCAATATCTAGTGCTACATAACTCAGGAGCTGTTCTCTAGCAACGTGTGGCATCTCCACCCGATAGCGCTCAATGACAGCATTCACCTCATCAGCCGCTCTCCTTAGAGACTGCTCATACTCGGGCGACCTTGGTATAGAGAGGGTCATCCTAACACCTCCCACACGGAGATTAATATCCCAAACGCTAGTGGTATTATGCTCGGCCTTATCGCCCATATAGCATTTATATTTTGCCCCTAAGGGCATTGTTACCTATCCTACAATTACTCAATCCGACCATCCAGCAGAGTAATACATTCGTCTATCACCTTAGTGATATCATCCAGCTCTTTTCCCAAGCCTTCCAAAGCTTTTCTTCCTTCAGAGGATGGAGTAGTGACCACTGTAGCGATAGACAGACTTTGCTCCAGTCTTCTAATTTTCTCCTCCTGAGCTTTCTGCTTAGCCAGTAAAGCATCACACTCCTGGCGTTTCATTTCAAGTGCATTTCGCATCTCACCATACTTCCGTATCAGTGTAGCGACCCGTAACTCCAGCTCAATAAGCTGGTCGTAAGCACTGCTCATGCGTATTTCAGAACTCTCAAATGAAGTGAACAATCAAATATCTGTGCAACTCTTAGCAAATCTACATAAAATAAATAGTTGTAGCAAGAAGTAACCCCAATATTTTTAGCTATCAATGCGAATTCAGTGAAAATTAAATATCCACTGTACATTTTATTTCTCAATCGACCTAATAGTAGCTATAATTTGGTTACATTTGCACTTTGATATGTTATGTATTTGCTAAATATATATTGAGATGAAAGAGAGTGTTGAGGTAGGCGGATTACAATTCATCCCCTACCTATCAGAGGAAGAGTTACAACCTGAGGTGGCACGAATGGCTCAGGAGATCATGAGAGATCACGGGGCGTCCAACCCACTGTTTGTCTCTATCCTCAATGGTGCATTTATGTTTACCGCTGAGCTGGCTCGTCAGCTCGATTGTGAGTTCGACATTGCCTTTGCCAAATACTCCTCATATGCGGGGCTCTGCTCAACGGGTACCCTCAATGAGATCATGAAGCCAAATATCTCTGTAGAGGGAAGGGTGGTCATCATCCTTGAAGATCTAGTAGATACTGGATTCACCGTCACCGAGTTGCGAAAGCTCTATATGGAGCGAGGGGCAAAAGAGGTACACGTAGCTGCCATGCTCTCCAAGCCTGGTGCACTAGCTGATTGTGCTCTACCGGCTGAGTATGTGGGTCGTGAGATTCCTAATGATTTCATCGTTGGTTGTGGGCTAGACTACAATGGTGGAGGGCGTATGCTAAGAGACATCTACGTCCTCAAGAAATAAACTAGATATCTTCATTTAAATCAATCAAAGCATTATGCTAAACTTGTTATTATTTGGTCCTCCAGGCTCTGGAAAAGGCACTCAAAGTGAGTTGCTAGCCGAGCACTATGGGCTAGAACACATCTCCACCGGCGACCTACTCCGGGAAGAGGTGGCAAAGGGTACGGAATTGAGCCAGGATATTGAAGCTCTAATATCGGTGGGGAAGTTGGTGCCCGACCACTTGATACTCGACTTGCTTTTTAAGCACATCAACCAAATGGATGGCAAAAAGGGACTAATCCTTGATGGCTTCCCTCGCACTTACCATCAGGCAGAGGAGTTAGTAAAGGAATTCAATGCCCGCCAATGGCCAATTCCACTCCTTGTCGCATTGGATGTAGAGGAGGAGGAACTACTAGAGCGACTACTGGAGCGCGGCAAGGTTTCTGGTCGAAGTGATGATCATGAAGAGACTATTCGTGGTAGATTCAAAGTTTACCACGAGCAATCTGAGCCTGTGATCCAGTTTTTCAAAGAGAGTCATAGCCCAATGATTGAGATAGATGGTGTGGGAGCTATTGATGAGGTAACTGCAAATCTGATCAGAGGGATAGACCAATTCATTAAAAAGTCAAACAATTAAGCTTATAATACAATGGCCGAATCCAACTTCGTGGACTATGTAAAGCTCGTCTGCCGATCAGGCAGAGGAGGCGCTGGGTCTTCACACTTCCGACGCGAGAAGTTTGTTCCCAAAGGAGGCCCCGATGGTGGAAATGGCGGACGTGGTGGCCACGTATACATTCGGGGTAACCGAAACTACTGGACACTAATCCACCTACGGTACGACCGACATATCTTTGCCACTGATGGTGCACATGGTGGCGCCAAAAATAGTACCGGCAAGGATGGCAAGGACGTCTATATAGATGTGCCACTGGGTACTGTGGTTTATGATGCCGATACGGGTGACTACATCTGCGAGGTACGCGAACACGATGAGGTGATTATGCTACTAGAGGGAGGTATGGGTGGACTAGGCAACACCAACTTTGCCACTGCCACCAACCAAGCCCCTCGCTATGCACAGCCAGGGCAGCCAAGTAGGGAAATGACCGTAGTGATGCAGCTCAAGATGCTGGCCGATGTAGGATTGGTAGGCTTCCCCAATGCGGGCAAGTCCACCCTACTATCCATCGTCTCTGCTGCTAAGCCAAAGATTGCCGACTACCCATTTACCACTCTTGAGCCCAATCTCGGGATTGTCAATTATCGTGATGGCCGCTCCTTTGTGATGGCCGATATCCCCGGTATTATCGAAGGTGCTTCAGAGGGAAGAGGACTAGGTCTTCGCTTCCTAAGGCATATTGAGCGTAACTCCGTGCTCCTATTCATCATCCCCGCCGACACTGCGGATATTGCAAAGGAGTACCAGATCCTACTCAATGAGCTTCAGCAATACAATCCTGAGCTGATGGCAAAGAATAAGATCCTAGGCATCTCCAAAGCCGATCTTATTGATGAGGAGCTTCAAGAACTACTAATGCCAACACTTCCTGAAGGGGTTGAGCATGTCTTTTTCTCCGCAGTCACTGGCAAGAGGGTTCAAGAACTAAAGGACCTCATCTGGCATAGCATCACGGTCAATAACTTCCACGATGTCAGCCCCTTGGTACAGCAGAATATGCACCTTACACTCTCGGGCATAGACTTTGATGAGGACACCCTCTACTACAAAGAGGAAACCGACGAAGAGGTTGATGACAATGCTGGCGGTCGGATGCTAGACGAGGACCCTTGGCACTAATGACGCGTGTCTATATTATGCATAGGGCGGTAGAGTTTCTACCGCCCTTTTTTGTGAATACTCAAACTATAACTTTGGCAAATCCTTACTAAAATCATTCAAAAACGTTGTCCGATGCCCATCAAATCTAAACAATGTCATATAGACTGGAACTCCATAATCCTCCTTTGTAATAGGGGTATCGCAATACTCCATTATAATGTCAATAGGATTAATAAGGGGGGAGTGATCCAATACTTTCGCTTTTCCATTATTATTCACTCGTATTTCAGAAGTATAGAGAAGTGCCTTTGATTTATTATCAAGCTTATTAAAGCCGTGTTTAATTGCCCCCTCAAGCGCTAACTTAACCTCTAGCTCCTCTTGATTACTAAAAACCAAAAAAATAACGTCACGACCATAGATTACACGCTCTACAACTCCTAACTGATCGTTCCATTCAACAGGATTAGTTTCACTGTTTTCATACACAAAGAACAATCCAGCGAAATCATAAAACCATCTTCGAATCTCATAATAATAAACAGTCTTATGGGGAGGCAATAATTGATTTATCGCAAAAAAACGCTTTAGATCAACTATTTGTCCATATTTATAGTGTATGAAGTTGAAGCTATCCTCTTTATAACCACCAGCAATAAAACGCATAATTGTATGCTTGCTTTGGCTACCATATTTTTCACCTATATATTTCTGATAGCTTTGCATATCCTCCTTATTCGCAAGTAGTTTTTTTTCCACAATATCTCCAAAGATTGGTCCTCCGATGGTCACCATTGGAGGGCGAGGATTTGGCACCATACGTGGCACTCTTTTATTGAGATCATTTAGTTCAATTAGACCCCCTACAAAAATATTCTCTGGGTCTAGTATTTTAATAAACCATTCACCATCATAGCTAGCATTAACCACTGCCCCCTCACTTCTTTGAGGTAACAAAGCAACTGCACCCAAAGTGCAAACGACATACGTTATGAATTTTCTAAACCTAATTCTTTTCATAGCTATATTAATTACCTGAAGTCTCTTTCTTGAATGAAACAATAATATGAGTCCAATAAAACGAACCAGTCTCATACTTAGGAAGTTCGGACTCATCACGCATAGTGTAACTCGTTCCTTGAGCGAGAAACTGTCTATAGTTCTCCGTGTAAACGATATGGAAGAAAGTTACAGGCAACTCCAACTCACCATTCGCATTTATATTTACAGTGATAGGGATCTGACTCGTTTTGTCTTCAAAAACTTGTTGTAGCTGATTGGCATTTGAATTGACAACCTTCATCTTTTCTACAAGTCCGTAACGTTTGTCTATAAATAACGAGTCTTTGTCTATGGTTATTGAAGCAGGTATGCCGAATTCAGCACGTTCGCCCCACATCTCTTTGACGGCTTCCATTGTGTGGTCTTTCTCCTCCTTCTTACCGTCCTCTATCACAAAAGAAGCAACAACTCTCTCAAATGAGGGAACATAGGTACCAGAGAGAAGGTCTTCCTCAATCTCAGGCGTTGGTGTTGGAGGAACTTTGTTATCTTTCTCTTTACACCCAAAGCATAATCCTAAGATTAGAGCTGTAACTTGTAACGTTAACAATAGTTTTTTCATAAGCTAGATATATCTATAAAACGATTTTCACTACACACTTAGTGCAAATGTAAGGAATAATTATCATAAACACAAATTATATCTTTAATCATTTGGTGCGTATATTACACAATATAAGGAACCATCGTTTAACGGAGATCTACTTTGAGCAAAGCATCTAATCTATAGGCGGATATGTACCGCTCCCGTCTGAGGGTCAAAATCGATTTGGTCCGAGCTAAAGAGTTGCTGGATATATTGGCTCTCCTTCATCTCAGGAGTGGGAAGGGTAGTCAGTTGTTGATCGTGGATCAGCATAATTCGGTTGCAGAGCTGTAGAGCAACATCCAAATCATGAGTACTAAAGACGATCACCTTTTGCCGCTCCGAAGAGAGCCTCTTAAGAAGTAGCGCTAGGTCGTACCGGTTAGGCAGGTCGAGAAAAGCCGTTGGCTCATCTAGCAGGATAACTGGCGTATCTTGGGCTAAAGCCCTTGCAATCATCACTCGTTGATTTTCCCCATCACTGATCTGGCTCACATACCTATGGGCAAGATGGGAGATACCCACTAGTTCCAGCGACTCCTCCACCACCGCTCTATCATGATTAGAGAGGCGCCCCATTCTATTCGTGTAAGGACTTCTCCCCAAGCCCACCACCTCAAAAGCGGTCAGTTGAGGCGCTCTACTTCTTCGGGTGGTCACGACACTCATCAGCCTAGCTCGTTGCGACTCACTCAGCTGATGGATAGGTTGCCCACCCACTAGCACTGTCCCCGATAGCAGGGGGAGCAGACCAGCAAGATGTCTTAAAAGCGTACTCTTACCCGCACCATTTCTTCCCAATAATGCCACAAGGTCGCCACTCTCCAATAGCGCATTGGCACCCTCGACCAAAGGAGTTTGATACCCCACCGAGACCTCTTTCAGCTCTACCTTCATCGCTTGGATAATTGGCTAAAGACCACCTTTAGAATAATAGGAATACCCAATAAAGCCGTAACCGAGTTAATCGGTATCACTAGCCACTTAGCAATCATATCGCAGAGTAGCATAGCAATTCCACCCATAAGCATTGTAGCAGGGAGCAAAACCGCATGATCGGAAGTGCGAAAGATATAGCGTGTGGCATGAGGCATCGCCAGACCAATAAAACCAATCGGGCCGCAGTAAGTCGTCACCGTACCAGCCATCAACGTAGTAGCACCAAAAACCATCATACGTGTCCGCTTTCGATTCATGCCCATCGTTTGAGCATACTCGTCACCCAGCAATTGCAGATTGAGCGACTTGATAGAGAGGAAGGAAAGCATAAGCCCCACCACCATCACAGGAATCAATAACTGCAGATGGCTACGAGTAATACTTGAAAAAGAACCAAGACTCCAAAGCGTGTAGAGCTTGAGCTGCTCCGCACTCGAATAGTACTGGAGTATCTGAATGATAGAGGAGACAATATAGCTCAGCATCACGCCGACCACCAGCACCCCAAAGATATTGGCTATCTTACGGCTCAGCATCAGGATCAGAAAAAGCACAAGAAGGGCACCCAGCCATCCAGCACCTAGGACACCAAAGTCCAGTACCCACTGTGGCACCGCACTCCCTAGCAGTGGAACGCCCAGCATAAAGAGTGCCACACCAAGGCTAGTACCCGAACTAACCCCCAAGATATAGGGATCGGCAAGAGGGTTTTCAAACATCGTCTGCATCATCAACCCACAGACCGGTAGAGAAATCCCAACGATCAAAGCCACCAATACCCGCGTGAGCCTCACCTTGGTGATGATATACCCTACCCCTTCATTACCACCTCCTAGAAAAGCCTGTATCACCTTGCTAGGAGCATATAGCACATCCCCCACCAAAAAGTCGCCAATAAAGAATAGCAACAGTAGCAGGATAAGTACCACAAAGTAAGCCTCTCGCCTAGACATCACTCCACAGCTATATGACGGTAAAAGTAAAGAGTATGCTCCTGAAGCTCCGGGTGAAAGATCTCTATTAAGTCTTTAAGGATCAGGTCGGGACGAACAATCCCTTCTTGATAATAGGCTGTACCACCAGCCTCAGAGATAATCGCATTATTATTGTAGAGATGATCCAATTGGATGGGGCGGATCTCCTTGGCATGCGTCCGCAATACCTCAGGGAGCTCTTTGTAGCTGGTTGCCATGCCAAGTCCAATCCAGTAATCAGCCTTAGAGAGTTTTTCCAACGCCTCCTCCATACCAATATGCGATACATCTCCAGCCTCTTTCTCGCCAGTCTCAGGGATAGCCCCTGCATCTCTGATGAGCGAAGCGGTCACACTCTGCGTCGCAGGCAACACCCACACATCGTTGAATGGAGTATTAAGCATCACCCGAGGTCGCTCCTCCTCAGGCACATTGGCAGCAATAGCCAATGCCTCTTGATAGTTATGCACTATCTGTTGGAAGCCCGTGATTCCCTTCTCTCGTTGGTCAAGAATCTCGGCAAACATTATCACCCACTCACTCTTTCCCAAAGCAGAAGGCTCCAAATAAGCACCACTATATATATAAGGTATCCCCAGCTCCTCCAACTTATCAGTCATAAGGGTTTCGGCATCAGAGACTCCGTAGCAAAAGACCACATCGGGACTCAACCCCACAAGGGTTTCATACTGTATCTGCTCACCTAAGTCTACCACCCCATTCTTAGGGTCGGTAAGATAATCATTAATCAGATACTGCAGCCCACTAACACCCACCACTCTCCGCTCATAGCCGAGGTACTCCAGCATCCCCACATGCGTAGTTGATAGTGCCACCAATCGTTCTGCACCCGCCTTCACCACCTGACCGGTAAAACCTTCAGGTGCTTTCTCTCCATTTCGCTCCACATAGGTATCCATCACCACTCCACTAGCTCCCTGCCAAGGGTTGGTAATTCTGATGATCGTACTCTCCTGCCCTTCAATCGAATAGATAGTAAAACCAGTAGCATATTCAGGAGTATACAGAGGAGTCAGTAGCTCCTCATAGCTCTTCGACTCCTTTCCGCAAGCAAAGAGCAAGCAGGCAATTAGATAAAAGGATAGATGTCTCAGTTTCATAGTTAAAGATATTTTTGGGAGTTGATGAAATAGTTCAGATAAAGTTCTGCGGATAGTTAAGGGATCATCTTCTTAAAGTGATCCCATAGATTAATGAGCAAATAAAGCCCCAGTGCCAGTGCCAGACCACTAAAGCTCCACAGGATCACCCCTACTATCGCCACTGCCACGACCACTCCTATACGAGTCAGGTGTCCAGCTCTACTCATGGTGGTAGAACCCTTAAGGGAAAACATAGGGATCTCCGAGATCAATAGGTAGGAGAGGAGCAATACCACAATCCCATAAAGAGGATAGACCTTGTACTTAATAGTCAGGGGCACGGTACTAATCACACTGGCATTCGTCAAAGTATAATAGGCGAGCCCAGCAAGGAAAAGTGCATTAGCTGGTGTAGGAAGCCCAATAAAAGAGACCGTCTGGCGCGTATCGTGATTAAACTTTGCCAGTCGATAGACCGAGGCAGGAACCACCACCAGAGCCAGCTCTGGTAGAGGGAAATTGATCGCCTCGAGTGCCACCGTCATCATCATAGAGGGCGCCACCCCGAAGGAGATCACATCGCAAAGCGAGTCAATATCCTTGCCCAGAGGTGAGAAAGCTTGGAGCTTTCTCGCGGTAAAGCCATCAAAGAAGTCCATCACCGCCGCCAAAAGCATAAAGATAATCGCCGTAAATAGGTCGCCATACTTCAGGGCATAGTAGGTCGCCAAGGTGCCAAAAAAGGCATTGCCTAGGCTGATGAGATTGGGGATATGCTTACGAATCTTCATGATCTACTGATATACACATTAGCTTTGGCTCTGATCCACCTTAGGCAAGACCGCCATCAGTGTCTCATTACCCCAAACCACCTGACCAAGCTCCACCTTGACCTCACTCCCCAGTGGTAGGAAGAGATCCACCCGCGAACCGAACTTGATGAAGCCAAGTGGCTCATCCGTCTCGTACCGCTCGCCCACCTCGGCATAAGTGATGATACGCCTTGCCACTGCACCAGCTATCTGACGCACCAGTACCTGCTGCCCGTGCTCCGTCTGGATCAAAATGGTACTCCGCTCATTCTCCACACTACTCTTAGGTAGGTTGGCACTCATAAAGCGTCCATTATGGTGGTCAAGATAGGTCACCTTACCAGCAATTGGAAACCACTGAGCATGCACATTGAAGATGGTCATAAAGGTAGAAATCTGAATACAATCGCACTTAAGGATTTCGGGCTCATAGACACGCTCTATCACCACGATCTTACCATCAGTAGCCGCCAGCACCGCACGAGGGTCGGTAGACTGCTGCTTACGCTTTGGGAATCGATAAAAGTTAAAGGAGAGCCCTAGCAAGATCACTACACAAACCAGCCAAATCCAAAAAGGCACCTTCGACTCTACAAGGATATAGAGGAACACCAATGAGAGTCCAAAGAGCACGGTCGCTCCCACCAAAAAGGCTAGCCCCTCCGTATGTACACGCAATAAGCGCTTTTCACGCTTCGACATAAACCAAATACTTACGATCCAACTTAATAGGCACTATGCCCAATTGATTACTTAAAAGTCCACTTAAGACCCACGGTTGGAAGCACGTAGAACTTATCTGGAGCCAGCATACTGTAGGAGACCTTCACCTCTGTACCAAGGCTCAAATTAAAGTCATCGTGGACACCGACAAACTGATTGAGATTTACCCAAAACTGAGGCTCTGCAAGGAAATTTACCCCACTCTTCACCCCCTCAAGGTTTTGAGTGCTTAGGGTGCCAAAGCCACAGAGTGTAAAGACACGGTTCCAGCTGGTCCAGCTCCAAGTGGTATGGAGGGTCATATTGTGAGGCTTCGCCCACCCTTGGTCATAGCGATACGCCATATTGACTCCGAAGTAAGTCTGGCGTGCCACATTGCTATACTTCCATGCCACACCACCGAGGTAAGAGTGATTGAAAGCGGTCTCGCTTCCTCTTGCCAATCCCCCATTATACTGGGTAAGGATATAGATTGGTGCCTTCCAAAACTTCGTATAGCGGTGTATCTGAGTATAAGCATTTTGCAGGTTACCATCCCCCATATTCATATCCACGAATAAGAAGTTGCTACCCCACTTATCCGAGGATAGATGCTGGATCGTCACCAAATTGGCTGGAAGATGCCCCTCCTTCAGCTCCTCATAAAAATACTTACCTACAATATGGTGATACTCCACCTGAGTCTGTGCCTTAGCTACAGAAAAGAGCGATAGAAAAAGTACCGCTACCACTAGTTTTAGTTGAACTCTCATCTCTTGTATATTCATTAATTTAACATCTAAAAGCAAAGCTACAAAAAATATCACAGTTGCAGAGGCATAACTCCAATGCTTGCAGGGGTTACGCATTAGGAGTAAATGTATAAGAGAATGTTGCACGAAGTGCCATTCTCGCACA
>NZ_KV820625.1:0-239 GCF_001815465.1 Porphyromonas sp. HMSC077F02
TGAACGTTCTTCTTCCTTACCCTTTTCCAAAACGTTGTAAGAGCATCCGCCCCCTTTCCATCGCCAACATGAAGGATTCTTCCAGAGATGAGATCCACTACGATTGTCTTATAAACATGTCCTTTTCGGACAGCAAACTCATCAATACCTATGCACTGCACCCCTTGTAAGGAGGGCTTGCTGTAGTGTCTCTTAAGATAGGTTGTGTGAATATCCTTTACTACATCCCAACTAACACC
>NZ_KV820626.1:0-421 GCF_001815465.1 Porphyromonas sp. HMSC077F02
ACGAGAGATAGAGTGTACCAACCGTCAACTCAAAACAGACCTCAACCTACGCCCCATATACCACCAAACTGACGAACGCTCCGAAGCACACCTTTTCTTCGGACTCCTCGCCTATTGGGTGGTCAATAATATACGTGTACAACTGAAAGGAAAAGGAATCAGACATTATTGGAAAGAGATCGTCCGAATAATGTCCACCCAAAAAGCAGTTACGACAGAAGCCACCAACATGCTAGGGGAAAAGGTGATCCTCCGTATTTGTAGCGACCCACCACCTAACGCCAGAAAGATCTACCAAGCCCTAAACTATAAAACCCACCCATTTAGAAAAATCAAAATTTGTAGTACACAGTAACTCTTCAAAAAAAAGACAACCACGACAATACCAGCTACTTACACTCCAATAGGGGTCAAACTTGGG
>NZ_KV820627.1:0-7525 GCF_001815465.1 Porphyromonas sp. HMSC077F02
ACGAGAGATAGAGTGTACCAACCGTCAACTCAAAGCAGACCTCAATCTACGCCCCATATACCACCAAACCGATGACCGCTCCGAAGCACACCTTTTCTTCGGACTCCTCGCCTATTGGGTGGTCAATAATATACGTGTACAACTGAAAGGAAAAGGAATCAGACATTATTGGAAAGAGATCGTCCGAATAATGTCCACCCAAAAAGCAGTTACGACAGAAGCCACCAACATGCTAGGGGAAAAGGTGGTCCTCCGAATTTATAGCGACCCACCACCAAACGCCAGAAAAATCTACCAAGCCCTAAACTATACAACCCACCCATTTAGAAAAATCAAAATTTGTAGTACATAGTAACTCTTGAAAAAATGACAACCACACCAATATCAATTACTTACACTCCAATAGGGGTCAAACTTGGGTAAAAACAAGTGTCGCATCTTTTCTTAATTCATTTAGAGAAGTATTGATCCTAGTAGGGTGCCAAAATACATTACCTCTCTCAAATTGGATCCGGGCTTTGTCTGATAAATCAGCTGGCAACTCTATTTCATATCTATTGGCTGTCCCTACTTCATAGGTTTTGGCAGGATTTATGTAGTCAGGAGGAAAATAACACCGTATTTTGCGAACCAAGGGAAGCCCCTCCCATATAATATTTCCATACATGGTGACTTTCGTTCGCTTAATCTCTATCTGATGGTTTACCACATCAGCGACAGGTATCCTAACCGAGTACTCCTCCACGATCAAACCTGAATTGTCTGTTACGGTAGGGATGCGAAGCCTCATTTCAAGCATTTTCTTCTCAATATGTTCTACGATAGGCAGATCTATCTCCAGCATTCCATCCTCCCAAACCCTGACAGGCACTTCTCTACCCTCCAAAGAAGCACTCACCTCTGCGTCCTTAGGGATGAGAATGGTCTCTTTCACCCCTTGACCATCGATATGATGAAGCCCTATGAAGCGAGCTTGCATCATTGTAGAGGTATGGGTCAGGTGTATATCTTTCGGAGCGGGGTCTTCCTTATTGGCTTGGTAGAGATCTCTAAATTCGGTCACCGGTACGTCGGCAGTAAAGAGACGTGTCAATTGTGTATTATTACTTTCAGCATAGATCAGGCGGGCAGTCACTCTGACCATCTCATTTGTCGGCTCCGTACTTTCCAAGAGCGGGATAGGCAGGTAGATATCGTATTGTCCCTCAGTGGTGCCGTCTATCATACTGATTCGTCCGTGGGATGTGCTGATGAGTTCGGGCACTCTATAGGGCAAGACCTGATTATTTTGCTGACCAAATGAGTAGGTGAGTTGCCCTTTGAAACGCCCGATATTGTAGCCGGTTACCGCCTTCAGAAAGTTCGGTGCAGAGACGGTCACTGCCTCCTGCGTATCTTTCTTATTGGTCTTAAAGGGTACTGTATGCGTTCCGGGCTTATCAGCGGTATAGGTATATACGATCTCATTGACTGAGGTATGGCTGTCAATCTCCCTTCGCACCACCTTGAGAGGAAGAGTGACCCCGTCAGGGGTAAGGGTAGAGGTGGCTATCTCTACCGGGATAGGGTATAGATGTGCGGGGTAATCATCGGGGATGACGAATGAGATCTCCGCTCTCTGACCTGCGGGCAGATTGGCATCGATTATGGCGGGATCAAACCCATTGATCAGCACAGGCTCCAAGCTGAACGAAGCGTACTGTACGATCAGGATGGAACGCACCATCCGCTCTCCATCTTTCGTAACCTCAAGAATGATGCGTGCTTGCCGAGTGGCAGAACCCTCCTCCATCGCATTGATGGTGACATTGAGTACTCCGCTCGTTTTATAGTCTTCATTGATGGGTTGCCGGATCAGCGGCTTTGTCGGATCCTCCTCCACCACCTTTATCTGTACGCTTTCATTCTTCACTACGCCGGACTCTTTATAGGAAAATCGAGGAGTGATAAACGCTTCGTGCGCCCCTACATGGAAGACGGTCTGCTCCACCGAAAGACTGCGTGTGCCATCAGCCGAGTAGATAGCGGGGAAGGCATCCAGTGCATAGTCCAGTACACCGCTGTTTATAGCCAATCCGCCGGCCGCCTCCTCCTCGGTTGCCGCACCCGGGCGTTTAATTCCTTTCAGCACAATCCGGTACTGATAGTTGCGCTGAAGATGCAATTTGGTGATTTCTTCATCCCCTCCGGCATTGATCTTTTTTTGGGAAAGGTCTATCTTATAGTAGTTGACAGATCCATTAAAATTGCCCTTCAGGATGACAAAGAGGGGATTGCTGTCACTGTTGCGGGTCTCGAAAGGATAGTGGGTGGTGGCATAATCGCCCGCTTGGCTGAAGGCGGCATCGGGGGCTACGGTCAGTATCCCCTCGGCAAACTGCCCTGATTGAGGATCGAACGGTGCCACGGTTCCTCTATCCGCACTATGGTAGAGCTTGATAGAAGCATCGGTGAAAGTACTCTCGGAGTTATTCACCAATGTCACTTTGGCAAAACTGCGGAGCAGTCCGATGCTTTGTATATTGGACTGAGCCTTGATACGCCCTAATGTAAACCTCTGCCAGAAGTAGTGTCCTGCACCTTGCAGCCGGGCAACCACCTCTCGTTCGTCTTTGCCGATCAAACTGTTCTTGGTGGCTTGATCCATTTCGTAATTGGCTACGGCATGGATAATGCAGGGTTGGCTCCTTGTGTATAGCTCCGCACTGAATGTGCCTGTCACCTCTCGGGTCGCTTCTGAAATATAGAGGAGCGTGGTACGGTCGCCCGCTTGGATATGATCTTCAAAGACCATCAATAGGAGGGTTTCCACCTCTGGCTCCTCAGCTTCTCCGGATCTAAGCTTATCCCCGGGTTCAAAGGCAAGGATTTGCGGGGCAAACCTAAGTTCCACTTTGCCACCGTCCCTTTCCGGGGAGTCATCCACCTCCCGCTCCTGCTGACATCCATGTACCAACGGGAGGAGCATCAGGAGGAGGAGGAGGAGCAAACCTGACTGTCGGTGCTTTCCGCACTCGGGGCGGTATTTATTTCCTCTTATTATCATCATGCTACATCTTCATTTCTCTTACGCAACGTACTCTCCGGGGGGTGTTAGGACGAGAAGTGCCCGTAATGGTCCAGTAGTTTTCTGATTGATTGGGGACAAGGATATCCTGCCCTCCGGTTACGCCTTTCTCTTGCTTCGTACTAGTGCTGATGATTGTTAGCTCAGCCTTGGTAGGCAGTCTCCAGTCGGTTATCTCCACACCGTCCTGCCCGCGTTCTGTCAAATTGGCACAATAGGCTTTAGCATCATCGTAGGACTCGTACCCTACCCTGTCTCCACCCCCCGCACCTGTAGAAATACGATTCCAAGTACAAACCTGAAAATAGGGTGACACCTTATTTTCGTCATCTCTCGTCAGATTATCCATATCAGGATAACCGATCACAAAGTCACCCTCAGACTTGGTCAGTCTGAAAATAAACATATTGGGGTTCTCTCCCGGCTTATTTACCTTATCCGGATTTTGCTCTGTGGTGACCACTATATCGGGGTATCGAGTGATCTTCACCTTACGCTCCATCCCTGCCACGTTGATCGTGAGCGTGATGTGGTGAGGAGTGGCAATCTCTGGCACCCCTTTTCTATAGATGATTTGCCCTGCCGTACCGCCTCTCACCGTGACCTGACCCGCATCCGCCAAGTCATGGGAAATGGGGACTCCGGTAAAATGGTGGTAGGTGGTGTAATTACCCGTGACAGTGATATTGCCGGGAGTTATCTTGGTGGAGGAGGAGAAATGGATCTCCATAGAGTTGCTGTACATTTCAGCCTCTATCGGATTGATGTGGAGGTAATCCGCATTGGCTGAGGTGTCCACTTCTATCTCCTTTCCCTTCCAGTCCTTGACCGTCACACTTGATTGCACCTCGGTAGGAGTCTCCGGCTCGGGACTGCCAAGGGCATCAATATTCACCCGGATATCATAGAGACGGTTACCCAATATCTCATTGCTCCCTTCCAGCTCTTTATTGGAAAAGCTGCCGGTGTAGTAATAATAGGTCGCCTGGGAATGGTCAGGCTCAACCTTTGTGCCGTGATAGAAAGGGATCCGAATAAAGAATGCCTGCATACGAGTGGAATTATCACCGAGGCTAACGGGAAAAGTGTAGTGCGGGAAGGCTTGTCGGCGAGCGCCCCCGTATTCAGGGTCAACAAACTTCTCGGTCAAGGGGAGGTATTCCGGTTCTAACTTCAGTTCCCGCACTTGATTTCCGCTTGAGGGAAGCAGGACTCCCTTCGTATTGATCCCAATCAACATCACCTGCGGGACGCCCCAGAAGTCATCCTCAATCACCTTTCCTTCGCTATCCTTGGGATAAAGTTGCTCCATTTGCTGTGCGAAATAGCCAAACCTGTGATAGACAGATACCCGCACCTTGGCGAGATGGCGCTTCAGCTCCACTTTCCCGAAAGAGGGCATGGACCTGCGGAACGTGAAGTCGGTATGCCCCGCCATCGTAAAGGAGGGTTGAGCCTTTTTCCCGTTATCTTGATGCAAAGTGGGTAAGGAGAGGAAGATCTCTTTGAGCTGGGACAAGCTTTTGCCCGTTATATCCACATCGGCAGGCAGGTTGGCAAATCCATACACGGTGTACGCTTCTCCTTCGGTCAGTTTGTTGAGGATCTCGCTGTTGGTAAATTGGTACACGGTTTGCCCTTCGTAAACGGGTAACACTGGCAACCATACCTGGTCATCTCCTTTATAGAAAGCGATGACCAGCGAATTTATCTTATTCTCATTCAGCGTATCCACACCCATCTCTGTAGCCCTGAGAGGTGCAGAATTATCTAAGAGTACCTGCAAGCGGTAGGTGTTACTGATCTCCTCTTGATCTGCATTACTGTGGCAACCTCCCATCACAAACAGTGATAAGATCAGTGCCATACAAGCATAGCAATCAAAAAAACCTTTGATAGTTTTCATCATTTACGCTTCTGTGTCACTTTGAGTCGATTTCCTTTACCAATCCCGATAGGGCCATTCCCTTCAGGCGTGCGATCAGGATCTATCTCTTGATTGTACAACACAAGGTACACCTCTGTGGTTCGATCTGTATCACCTTGCGGACGTCTGGGGACAATGGTAATCACATTCTCCGCCCCGGCAGAAGCGATACCACCGGAGGGTGTCCCCTCCTTAAAGGCAAAGTCAAGTCCATTGGTAAGGGTTGCATGCCACGTCACTCCGACCGGCTGGAGAATGCGGAAAGTCAATTGCACTTCGCTCTCCTTAGTCGTCAGGGTAGAATTGTCATCCTTCCACTTGGGTGGTTCGACCATAAAGATGTTATCCTGATTGAGAAACCCTTTCTTGTACTCATGATAACTCCAAGGCACTCCCTCCACCTCCAATTGTATGCCCGCTGTGGAGAGGCGTACCGTCACATGCTGCCCGGCCTGGAATTTAGTACCGTTCAGATCCACTTCATAGGAATAGGTATCACCGCTTTGGGTGCCGAGGGTCACTTTCAGCACGGCTCCGGCAGGCATCGTACCCGGCAGGATAAAGAGGGGTGGCTCTAAAGTAATGCTCTCGCCTGAGGTGTGCGAGGCATTCGGCTGAAACAGGTAGTTGGCAGACCCTGAGACTTCATTCCATCCACCCTTTGATATATCATAAGTTCCTTGGGATGGGATGCCTGACAGCTCGATTGACTTTACTGTACACGTATAAAGATCGGTGTGTGTGGCAAAGCTTAGTGCGGTGAGGATGTGCTTGAAAGCAAGCGTCACCTGATCATTTCTATTGGCAGGGATATTTGTCTGCTGAGCCACTACCAGATCCACCTGCTTGGCTATATCTTCAGGAACAGCGTATTGAAGCTGATGACCAGTAAATTCTCCTGCTCCGTAGGGGGCATAGGCGAAGAAGGAGAAATTGCGGGATCCATTGCCTAACCAAAGATAACCGCTATTGTAGCCCTTCTCCGATTTCAGCTGCAGGTTATGGAAGTAAATGGAAGAAGTGGTGACCGTTGACCAGTCACCATCGTGCAGATAGGCGGTCACCCCCATCCCTTGATCGGGGTAGAAGTTGTTCGTCGTGGCAAAACGGCCGCTTCGGAAACCACTTGTGGCTATGCCAAAGCTGATCTTCTGCTGGTCAGGAGTGGAACGCGGCTCCTCTCCCCGGCACCCCCAGAGGAGTGCCGCTACCAGCCCTATAGCCACCGTCCATACCGCTGCTTTTATTCTTCTCATCACTTTCACTTTTAGTTCCCATGGGGCGGTTCAGCGCCCCATGGGATAAATCAGTGGGAGTTGCTCCACTTGATCAATTTAAGGGGCAGGGGTTACCATAGGAGTGGAGACCTCTGAATCCACGTAATCCTCAACCGTCACTTTGAACTTGATCGGACCGCCGAGGATCGGATTACCCGGCTTGGCAGGTGTCACAGGCGTATCATTAATAGTCACATCGGTGGGGAGGTCGGTAGGCTTGCCTTCTGTCAGGGCAGGATCTTCGTAACCGCATCCCTCCGAGAAGTCAAGAGTAATGATGTACTTCTTGCCGGCTTCTAAACCATCTGCGATGCTGAAAGGAACCGCCGCAAAAGCATATTCGCCTGCAGTAGTGGGGTAGATAGCCGCACCCTGGTCATTGGTGATGTTCACCAATACACCTAAGTAGTTCCCCCCATTATCAGCAGCAGGGTCGGCTAATTGCTCTGCCTGGTTCCAAGCGGTCAAAGCCTGTGGAATGAGGCGGAAGTTGCCGTTACCTGCATTCATAATGGAAGTGGCGGTACCGCTAAGGGTTACCACCGTCTTGGAACCGGCGCCAAAGCTCTTCACTGCGGAAAGGTCGGCATAAGCACTATTGGCAATAGGAGTGCCATCCAGCTTGGCTGGGTATGTAAAGGTAGCCTTGCTATTGACACGACCGATCTTCACACCTGCTACCTTTACAGTATAAGCCGTATTGGTATTCATAGCTTTAACCTCAATCTGTGAGAGGAGGTGCTTGAAAGTCATAGCCACACCGGAGGCTTCGTTTGCGGCTCTTGTACCTGAGTTACGCGCCGCGATTACATCCACCTGATCTGCTACAGCTTCCGATGTCGTAAGATTGATCTTCTGTGCATCCTTGGTTACAGCTGCGGTGCCGTAGGTGCCCAAGTTGGCCCAGGCAACGAAGTCCAGCTCATAATTAGGCCAGTAGTAGGTCTTTCCTTGGGTAAGCCAAAAGCCATCCACTCCGGACTCAGGCTTCACATTGACATCTTTGAAAAACTCGGCGTTGTTACCGTAAGCATTCACGGTAAATCCATCTGTGGCAAGCCCGTCTCTATCCATATCCGCGGCACGCACGTTATGGTTTACGAAAGGTCTGAACGCCAAAGTGCCTTGCACATCAGGCTCCACTCCACTCTTACTGTTACAAGCGGAGAAGCCGAGCAGTGTAGCTGCGGCTACAACGGTCCATAGTAATCTTTTCATCTTAACCCAAGTTTGCCCCCTAGAGTATATTTTGGG
>NZ_KV820628.1:0-26549 GCF_001815465.1 Porphyromonas sp. HMSC077F02
CATTCTGCCTTACACACTTTTTGGGATACTACCTGCAACTAACCGATTGCTTAGTTGCATCTCGATAAACGCTTTTGTATAGTATTGAATTCCAGTCGATTGAGAAGAGGACCTTTGTACCCCCTTTTTCGTCTGTTTTTGCCTTATTTCGCGGGTGAAAATTCTGTAAGATGACCCCCTAGAGAAGGCTTCTACAATGCATAACCCCCGAAGTTTATCGCTAATTCATTTGCCTTTAGAAAAATATTAAGTATCTTGTCGTCATATAATAATAACTATCAAGCTTGCACAATAAATAGAGATGATTATGAGATTTGGATTGAGCAATCAGATTGCACTCACTCAGGTAGAAGAAAGATTGTACCGACCCTCCAATGCGTATGAAGAGGGGATTCTGACTAGCTTCGAGCGTATGCCGGTAACCATATCGCCCACCCCAGAGGAGGCGGCGGAGAGCATCGCCCGAACCATCTGCAAAGATATAAAGGCCAAAGGCAACCAGCCCTACACCATTATGCTTTCGGCTGGGACTAGCCCCGAGCCTATCTACAAGGCACTGATACAGATGCGGGAAAAAGAGGGCATCTCTTTTGAGAATGTACACCTATTCCCTATGTACGAATTTGTACCCCTTCCCAATAAAGACACAGGCGTACTAGCACAGATCAAAGAGCACTTCGCCACACATGTGGGTATTCCCGATGAGCATCTTCATGGCTTGGATAGCCAGCTCTCCAAGGAGGATGTGGGTCGTGCCATTGAGGAGTTTGACGACTGTATTCATCAGCTAGGGGGCATTGACCTCCTTATTACTGGGTTGGGTCGTAGAGGCTCTGTGGGGGTCAACTCTCCTGGCTCTATCTGGTCGCAGGGTACGCACTTGTCGGTACTGGATAGCACCTCGGTTCAGGAGGCCATTAGCACCTTTAATACTAAAGAGAATGTACCTCCTACAGCGGTGACTATCGGTCTAAAGAACTTGAGTGAAGCACGTAAGATAATCCTTCTCGCATGGGGCGAGGCCAAGGCCGAGGTGATCGCCAAGGCAGTGGAGGAGCCCATGACGGAGAGCTTGCCTGCTTCTTACTTCCAATCTCACAGCCACGTAAGAGTCTACACCGACCTACAGGCGGCCAGTCTGCTCACTCGTATCAATCACCCTTGGAGGGTCACCTCTATTGAGTGGACGCCTAAGCTAGTTCGTCGTGCCATTGTATGGCTTTGCCAGAAGGTCAATAAGCCTATCCTGAAGCTGACCAATCAAGATTATTCCGACCATCAACTGGGAGAGCTGCTTACGGTCTATGGCTCTGCCTATGATGCCAATATCAAGGTGTTTAATGATATCCAGCACACCATCACCGGTTGGCCAGGGGGCAAACCCAATGCCGATGACTCTAATAGGCCTGAGCGTGCCTTGCCGGCTAAGAAGCGGGTGCTTATTTTTAGCCCACACCCCGATGACGATGTGATCTCTATGGGAGGTACCTTCCGTCGCTTGGTGGTGCAGGGGCATGATGTGCATGTAGCCTACCAAACCTCGGGCAATATCGCCGTGGGTGATGAGGAGGTGATCCGCTATCTCTCTTTCCTTCGCAATACCGCAGAGCACTTGGGAATGGCTGATAGCAAGCTCCACCAGCATGCCGAGGAACTCCGACACTTCTTGCTATACGAAAAGGAGGAGGGCTCTATTGAGACACCTGAGGTACGCTTTATGAAAGGAGCGATCCGTGTAGAGGAGGCTCGCACAGCCGACCGCTTTATTGGAGTTAAGGAGGACCATGTACATTTCCTCAACTTGCCATTTTATGAGACCGGAGGCATCAAAAAGAACCCACCGACTCAGACCGACGTGGATATCGTGATCCAATTGCTTCGCGAGGTGAAGCCTCACCAAATCTTTGTGGCGGGTGACCTTGCCGACCCACACGGTACTCACAAGGTGTGCCTAGATGTCGCCCTAGCAGCTATTGACCAAGTAAAGAGCGAAGAGTGGTTTAAGGATACGTGGATCTGGATGTACCGTGGTGCGTGGGCTGAGTGGGAGATTGACCATATCGAGATGGCAGTGCCTATGAGTCCCGAGGAGCTTCGCTTCAAGCGGAATAGCATCCTCAAGCACCAGTCGCAGATGGAGAGTGCTCCTTTCCTAGGTGATGATGAGCGCCTATTCTGGCAGCGCTCCGAGGATCGCAACCGCGCTACAGCACAGCTCTACCAAGACCTTGGACTAGCTAGCTACGAAGCGATTGAGGCTTTCGTCCGCTACCATCCCATCGACTAATGATAGCCAACTGACTTGGCATATCAATATAAAAAGCTAGCCAGCTTCCCAATTGGGGAGCTGGCTAGCTTTGTTATTGATAAAGAGAAGTGCTTACTTCAGTGCACTTTGGAAGTAGCTCTGGCTAGCATAGCGGGCAAACTCTCTATCGTTGAGGAACTTAGTAGCCATACCTGGCTGCAGGCGTACTGCCTGACGTATACCCTCAGTCATCACATCGGTCTGAGAGGTACGAGCCCCCATCAATGCTTGTAGGTAGTATGTGGTAGCATCTTTAGCTACGATCTGATTGAGTAGCTGATTGGCACGATTATAGTCCTTATTAAGGATCTGAGCCAATACACCATTATTGGTTGCTACATCATAAAGTGCCTTGGCAGCCTCAGCATATTTACCCTTCTGTATATAGATCAGTCCAAGAGCCTCACCTAGCTCAGGCACATTGGTAGCCTGCCCGATCAGGGTCTCACCCTCCTCGAGGTTGCCATCTAGTAGCTGCAGTAGCCCTTGATTCATCTTCACCTCAGGGAGCTGAGCCTTGGTTGCAGCCTTTTGGAAGTAGCTACTTGCTGTAGCGTAATCGCCATTCTCATAGGCTAGCACGCCAAGGTTATTGTAGGCACGTGCATCGGCTGGGAATTGAGCCACCGCCTGATTGTAGATCCTACGTTGCTCTGCCTTGTCATTCGTTAGCGTCGCAGAGTAAAGGAGCTCCTCTACATTCAGCTTGCTTGGCTCGTTCTTTGAAAGCGCTGCGATCTCCTCATTGCTCTTACCGATGATCTCGATATTGGCAATCAGACGAGAGCGACGGAGCTGTGGCAAAATCTCATCGGCCAACTGACTAAAGACAGAAGAGATATTCTTAATCTCGCGCTCACGGGTCTCAGGATCCTTGTACATTGAGAGGACAGATAGGATCAGCTCCTTATCTTGAATATTGGACTGCTCCACTAGCTTCTGGAAACCTTCCCAGTCTTGAGCTGTATAGTGTGCTGACATAGGCACCTCTACCTTGGCACGCTTGAGGTCTCGCCCAATGGTAGCAGTGGTGTTACGCTCACGCTGTGCCGAGAGCTTCTCATTGAGCTCGCGACCACCATCTGGTGAAGCATAGGCCTGAATCTCTACATCTACATTTTGGTTGGGAGTGATATTGGCACTCTCCACAATCCCTTTCCACTCACGCACATCGGCAGAGTTGAGCTCCGTGCTACGCACATTCGCTTGCTGGATAAGGAAGTGGATATCAGCATCGTACTTCTCCTTGATAATTCTCTGGAATGCGTCGGGCGCAATCGCAGGAGTGGTAAAGGCAGCACTAGCAAGAGCCTCAGTAGCCACAACACCCTCGCCGATCTTAACATCGGGAAGCTGTACCTCCTTGCCACGAATGCGTGCAGAGAAGATCAGGATAAGATCACTCTTTGCCATCTCTGGCTTGTACTTAAAGTTGGAGTGGATGGTCACACTCTTTGGCATACCATAAGGGATAGTGGTGGCATTTCCACGTACCTTCTCGCCTTGGAAGTTATAAGTGGTTCCCCATACTTCACCACCAGCATACTTAAGCACTGGCGTTACCCTCACCTCGGCATTCTTATTGAACCACTTAGCTGGGAAGTTGATGTTAATGGTTGCTGGCACCTCACCGCCAATTAGCACAAGTGGCTGAGGATCAACTGATACTTGCCTAGCATCGAGTGGCTTTAACTTGCCTGCACACGACGACATCAGCACTACAAGTGCTGCAAAGAGTGTGCTCAGCAGAAGATTCTTGATTTTCATAAAGTCAAATACTTATATAATTAAAACGTAAATAATTTCCACAGTTACAAATATACCCATTTTACGCCACATTATTAAACCATTGTCCTTCTAATATTGTGACTGTCGTGGCATTCTAAATAGCGAACAGCCACATAGATAAACCATGTAGCTGTTCAGCAATTAATTTCTACCCTATCAGGGGGTTAGTCTTATTCGTTGTAAGGAGCGAAGTCGCTCTTCTCTGCACCACAAACGGGGCAAACCCAATCCTCAGGAATGTCCTCAAATGGAGTACCTGGTGCAATTCCACCATCTTCGTCACCCAGCTCTGGGTCATAGATATAGCCACATGGCTCGCAAATATACTTCTGCATATTCCTATTATTTTATGTTTTGTGAAATATTTCAATATCACTGGATAAG
This sequence comes from Porphyromonas sp. HMSC077F02, assembly GCF_001815465.1. NCBI lineage: Bacteria > Pseudomonadati > Bacteroidota > Bacteroidia > Bacteroidales > Porphyromonadaceae > Porphyromonas > Porphyromonas sp. HMSC077F02. The sequence goes on from NZ_KV820628.1 coordinate 4,481, forward strand.
CCACAACTGCCTATCCATGCCAAAGATACCTAAAAATAGTGATATCGGGCAACCCTCTCCCAACATAATTCAGGGATTACTCATTAGAAAAGACTATTGTACGAATGATGATATTCAATCTGTTGAGGATAATGGCGTAAGGACCTCTTCCGAGGTCCTTACTTATAGACACTCTGTTAAAAACCATACGGTAAGAACTTTCTAATGCGTAACCCCTGCAACATAATTACAGCCAAAAGCTTATAGCGACTATTATCATTGATTGTAGATGCCCCTCACCGCCATGCAATGCATAAAAATAGGGTGAGTCAAAAACTTGGCTCATCCTATTGCCTCTAGTAAGTCTTCAATACGCTTACTTCACCTCTTCAAATATATACTATGCTGATTATCAATGATTTATATTTGTATGATGCAAAAATGTTTCCTCAATTTGAGTAGTATTGATTAGAAAACATCTTGGATGTTATCGCTCAACTCTATACTTCATAGTTTATTTCTACATGACAAATTTCATCGATTGCTTTGAATAGATCTATAAATTTATTAAATATATTTATATCTGATATTTGGGTAATTATATTAGCGAAGTTAGCTTTTTTCTTTTCGTTTATAGTAAATATATCTGCAATAGGCGTTGTTTTAAGCATATCGTGTTTCTGCAAAAAATCATGGCCAAAGTAATGCTCAATTTCAAAAAAATTAAATTCTTGTTTTGGCTGCAGATATTGACTCATTGAGTCTGGAATCGGTAAAGTTAGTAGAAAAACACTTCCTTCTTTATGCTTTTTTATATAGTCAACTTTTTTTTTTATTAAAATCATGTTGGAGATAACGATATTCTTTAAGCCCTGCGGCGTCATGGTCAAATAAACCAATAATTGTGTCATAGTCGTCTTTGAATGATACTGCTGTTGCAACTGCTCTAGATACACTGGCTGAAGAACCAGTAGTTCCATTGGATGTTGCCATACTAGCTTTCCAGTATGGAATAGATCCATTGGTTAATACCATAAATGCATGTTCCAATATAGTTACATCAGTTTTCCCCTCAACTAATATCTTTACTTTTCTATTAGGTTGTATTGTATCCAATAGAGAAAAACGTATTCTAGATGTGTTGTCATCAACTAGTTTGCTTCTGATATCTGTAGATAGAGAAAATTTCCTTTTTATTTCATTTCTAACTTCCTTGTATTTATTTTTACCCATAAGGCTTAGTGAAAAGTCTGCAAGTATATATAAATTAGGATCCTTCAGTATGTGTTCATTTAAAACTATGTCTTCTAAAGGCTGAGAGCGATTTATTCTTTTTGAATCCATTGTAAATGCTAATTCTAACAACTTGAATCCGAGAGCAGGTAATTGTGACTTATCACCATTACTATTGTCTTCAACAATCTGGCGATATTTATCTTTTAATTCATTAAAAGATAGTTGTAGTGGCTCTGCAAGTGTTATTGAATTGAACATTTCATAAAAATGTAAGAAGTTTATTAGATGAATAATAGGCAATTTATAGTTCTTGAAAATCGTAGATTGGTCTGTTGCTATTTTTTTTTAGCCATTCATTACATTCAAGAACCACATCAAGGACAGATAAGACAATATCTTTTCGGATATTATTGTCTGTCAAATATAATGCTTGTGCAATGTAACCTCCACCTTGGACACAAGCTAAGAGATCAAACCATTTGGATGTATGCTTTATTTTATTTAAGACTTTATTTGCAAAATCAGGCATGTCTTTGGTCATTCCTGCGTAAAATATAGCCACATTCTGCCATTGTAAATCATAGAAGTTTTCTATTAGTTTGGGCTCAAGCTCTCTGTTATAATTGAATATTTCTAATGCGGCGTAAAATTCCATATAAGAGTCATGAGTAAATGCAACCCATTGCCTTTCCTTAATATATAAAATCCCTGTATTAGCAATCAAATATTCAAGGACATCTCGAAGCTGTCCTTCTTTTATTGGTAAAGTCTTATCCTGAAAGAAATCGACAAAAAAATCAATAAATTCTGTTTGAGACAAAGGCTTATGGTGTTCTACGTCATCCATTAAATGAAGGGCATAGACGGATAGGATTCTTTCTTTAAATGAGATATCAATAAATTCGATTTTTGAAGATACAACTCCTCTACCCACAATTAGTGTGTTAAAATTTTTATATATATCTGTTATTGTTGCGGGGATTTCAAAGTCGGTTTCTTCGTATAATATTGTAATTAATGAAAGCGTAAGGGGTGTGATGGGAAGTCGTTCTAAAATTTTATTTTCACGAAGGGCATCTAAAAGATTGTTCGTTTTATTATCATCAGATAGAAAGTTGCTAACAAATCTCTTAATCTGTTCTGTATTGAAGCGTGCAATCTCAAATGAACGTAAATCTTCAGAATTACTCAAATCATTGAGCTTATCACTTTCGCGTGTCCCAATGAAATAATTAACACCAAACTTTTTATAAAGTTCATGTAAGTCTTTTAGGATTCTCTCTTGATAATCTTTGTCAAATTCATCAATGCTATCAACAAGTATTTGAATATTATATTCCTTTGTAATATCCTTTAATTCACTTCCTTGTAAATACTTATCCATCTTAAGCCTTATGATTTTGACTATATCAAAATCATTTTCTAGAAACTCCATAGAAAAAATATAGAAAGGAATTGTCCTTAAGGATTTTCCATTTGTATTTCTTTTAATAATTTCTAGTCCAATATTTTTCAATAAGGTGGTTTTACCAGAGCCAGATAGACCAGATATGAGTGTAGGTTTATTGTCTAACAGCAAGGAATTAATATCGGCTTTTTTTCGGATGATGGTTTTCGTTTTTGGATCCTCAACAAGTGTAGATAATGTAGGAGATATATAAATACTCAAAAGACGATTATACTTTTCTGATGGAAGCTGTAATCTTCTTAATTGATTATCATTAGAGACTTTTTCTTTATAATCGTTTTCGTATTGCAATAGGATTTGGTCATCATGTCGCCAAAAATCCTTATAATGATCATCAATTAATTTAATTAATTTATCACGGTCAATATATTCGATAGATATGTTTTCCTGTAATTTAGAGATTTCTTTCTTAAATCCATTTGAAATATGAAAAGGAGATACGATAGAGATTGTATTTGAATTAGACTTATTTTGAACTTCATGTATTAACATGCTAATCTCTTCCATATTTACCAATCCTGTTAGATGTGAAGAGATTAATAAAAAGCATTGGGAAGTTTTTCCTAAAGGATTTATCTGAGAACACTGTATTATGTTTTCTTGTAATGTTGTTAGTTCACAGAATCCTATTTGTTCAATTATTTTTATAAATACTTTTTTCAGGTCATCGGGTGATAATCCCTCTATTTTACTAATTTTGTTCATAAATATATTTTTTGTGGTTCAGTTGCCATTCCCAAGTTATTTGCATTTATCTTTTATTTCTCTGCTGTATGAATTTCGAGAATTCCCGAACTGTTATCATTCCAATGCTTACATTACTTAATGAAATTCTCCAAAGCAATGGCAGTTCTCTTGAACGAAATGATACTTTTTGAGTAATCATCTTATGTATACCACGTGCAGATACTATTTTTACTAATTAATGGTACGATTCCTATGCAAAGAGTCGTAAGCCTTTTTGTGATGATAACTAATTTTTCATTGTTCTTGATGTCATTTGCTGTTTGTGGTTTGGGCAAGGAGTCATAGAAGCAAGGATTAGTCTCATAACAGGACCGATATCTTATTTAATAATCAATCATTCTGCTCATAATAATACGAATAATCAATACCTTTCATGAACATTTCTCGGTCATCAATCTTGGTGGTGAGTGCAGGTAGCAGTAAAGCCTTGATGTGTGTACTATCAGAAACACTCTCCCGCATGGCGGACAAATATTCGTTTTTGTCTATTTGGCTCCAATCCACACACCGTTTGAGAGAACGCTTCAGCATAAGGTCAAGCCAAATGCGAGTGCTGCGACCATTACCCTCCATAAAAGGATGGGCTACGTTCATCTCTATATACTTATCCATAATCTCATCAAAGGTTGTTTCGGGCATTCGCTCTATTGTTTGCAGGGTTTCAGGGAAGTGCATACAATTAGCAAAGGTAAAATCACCTTTTGAAATATTTTTGGGACGGATTTGTCCAGCAAAGTTATACAGTCCTCCAAAGAGATAAGCGTGTATCTGTTGCAGATACTTTATGCTACTAGGCTCTGTCGATTGCGAGATACCACTTTCAAAGAGTTGGTAGGCTTCTTCTTACTCTGCTCATCAATGGAGTTGCCGCTGTAGGTAAACCAATCAAGAAATCCCATTGTCCTGATATTGGGTATTGCTTTTGCTAGTAGAACAACCCCTTCTCCATCCAACATATCTGTCAATCGTTGTTTCCCATCTGAGGCTTGTATTTTGAACCGGTTAGTGGCACTAACTAGTTCGTTATTCTCTTTCTTCAACTTTGTTTTGAGATATTTCCAATAGTTCCTCGTCTTTTGGTAATCATCTTGCTCGTTAATTGCAGCAATGATGTCTAGTACAGAGAACCACCACTTATTGTGTGCGTCGTCCCACACCGCCCTACCTTCACGGTCGTTGAAAAAGCGGATAGATGTTTTATGCACTGCCATAATAAAGTTACTCATCTGGGGTGTTAATCAATTCCTTTGGATTAACCTGCAAGATCTCTGCTATCTGAAATAGCAATTCGAGGCTTGGCTGTCGGCGGTTGCAAACATATGAGTTGACAATAGTGAAACTCTTACCGAATTTCTCTGCAAGCCATGTTTGCTTAATCCCTTTCTCGATAAGCACCTCTTTAATTCTATTAGTTGGACTTTCCATAAATATCATCTGATTGTTCGCAAATGTAGTAAATATTCTTGTATAAAGAAAAAAAAGAGGAGATATTTTCTCCTCCTTCAAAATTCTTAACCCAAGTTTGATCCCTAGAGTATATTTTGGGGTCAAACTTGGGTTTAGAGTGACTATTATCATTGATTGTAGATGCGCTTCACTGTCGAGTATGTCATAAAAATAGGGTGAGCCAAAAACTTGGCTCACCCTATTGCCTATAGTAAGTATTCAATACGCTTACTTCACTTCTTCAAAGTCGGCATCAGTGACATGATCATCGCTCTTAGTGCCTTGGTCAGAGGCACCACCTTGAGCTCCCATATCAGGTCCTGGCTGTGCTCCCGCATCGGCGCCAGCATTGGCGTACATCTCCTGGCTCATCTGTTGCATAATCGCATTGAGTCCCGAGAGAGCGGAATCAATAGCTGCCACATCTTGAGCCTTGTGAGCCTCCTTTAGCTTCTCTAGCTCTGCCTCTATCTGGCTCTTCTTATCAGCTGGCATCTTATCACCAATCTCCTTCAGCTGCTTCTCAGTCTGGAAGATCACGCTATCAGCCTCATTGATCTTATCCACACGCTCACGCTCCTTCTTATCGGCCTCAGCATTGGCCTCAGCCTCAGCCTTCATACGCTCGATATCAGCATCGCTCAGACCGCTCGAAGCCTCGATACGGATCTTCTGCTCCTTACCAGTTCCCTTGTCCTTAGCAGAGACATTCACGATACCATTGGCATCAATATCAAAGGTCACCTCAATCTGTGGTACCCCTCTCATCGCTGCTGGGATGCCATCGAGGTTGAACTTACCCAGGCTCTTATTATCCTTTGCCATTGGACGCTCACCCTGTAGCACGTGGATCTCCACGCTAGGCTGGTTATCGGCGGCAGTGGTAAAGATCTGCGACTTCTTGGTAGGGATAGTGGTATTAGCATCAATCAGCTTGGTCATCACACCACCCATCGTCTCGATACCAAGAGATAGAGGAGTCACGTCAAGTAGCAATACATCCTTTACATCACCACTCAATACACCACCCTGAATAGCAGCACCTAGAGCTACCACCTCATCAGGATTCACACCCTTCGAAGGCTCGCGACCAAAGATCTTAGCCACCATCTCCTGTACCGCAGGGATACGAGTAGAACCACCTACTAGGATCACCTCATCGACATCGCTAGGTGCCAAGCCAGCATCCTTCAAGGCTTGTGCTACCGGACCACGACAAGCCTGGATGTATCGGTCACTAAGTTGCTCAAACTTAGCCCTTGAGAGGGTGCGAACCAAGTGCTTTGGTACACCATCTACTGGCATAATATATGGCAGATTGATCTCGGTAGAAGTACTGCTTGAGAGCTCAATCTTGGCCTTCTCAGCTGCTTCCTTCAGACGCTGTAGTGCCATAGGATCCTTACGTAGGTCTACCCCTTCGTCGTTCTTAAACTCCTCAGCCAGCCAATCAATGATTACGTGGTCAAAGTCGTCACCTCCGAGGTGAGTATCACCATTGGTAGAAAGCACCTCAAAGACACCATCACCAAGCTCTAGGATAGAGATATCAAAGGTACCGCCACCGAGGTCGAATACCGCAATCTTCATATCCTTATGGCTCTTATCTAGTCCGTAGGCAAGAGCAGCAGCAGTAGGCTCATTCACGATACGCTGTACCTTGAGCCCTGCGATCTCACCCGCCTCCTTAGTAGCTTGGCGCTGAGCATCGCTAAAGTATGCTGGCACGGTGATCACCGCATCCGTCACCTCTGCACCGAGATAATCCTCGGCCGTCTTCTTCATCTTCTGCAGGATGATAGCCGAAATCTCCTGTGGAGTGTAGTGACGACCATCAATATCTACACGTGGGGTGTCATTCTCCCCCTCTACCAACTTATAAGGTAGGCGGTGCGCCTCATCCTTCACGGCAGAGTAGCGCTCACCCATAAACCTCTTGATAGAGTAAACGGTATGCTGTGGATTGGTAATGGCCTGACGCTTTGCAGGGTCACCCACTTTACGCTCGCCATTCTCCACAAAAGCCACCACACTAGGGGTGGTACGCTTGCCCTCGCTATTAGCAATCACCACTGGCTCATTGCCTTCGAGGACGGCCACTACTGAGTTAGTAGTTCCTAAGTCTATTCCTATTATCTTTCCCATAATCTTAATCAGTATTTTATTTAATTATTTCTGACAAGATAAGAGCAACCTATGTGCCAACCCTCCCAACGTGCCAAATCTGTCACCTAAGACTGACACAAAAAGAGAATGTCGCACGGCAATTTATCAGACGAATCGGACAGTTCAGAAAGGCCAAACCAAAAATCCGCTCATTGGTTCGATCTGTCCGATCCGTCTGACTTGTCCGATAAGGATCCCTCAAATTGATGGCTCCTCTTTGTACAAAGGTCTTGTTAGTGGTAGAGGTATCGCTTGATACTCTGCTTAGGGGTCTTCTCAAACTCCCCATCAATCATCTCCATAGCAGCGATCTGTGCGTAGCTAGCGATCTGAGTATTGACCTGCTTTCGCTGATCATCCAAAATCGCTTTTATCGCCTCTTCGGTAGCATGCCCATCCTTTTCCAGCGCTGCCCTATCTACTGATAGTAGCGCCACTAGACGCTTGTCACGCTGCACCAATATAGCATCATTCACATAGGGGAGCATAGCCAGCTTCGCTTCAATCTCCTCTGGGTAGATGTTCTGACCGTTGGAACCGAGTAGCATTGCCTTAGAGCGGCCGCGGAGGAATATTGTATCCTGCTCTATATAACCTAGATCGCCAGTCCGCATCCAGCCATCCTCTGTAAAGAGGTCGGCCGTCGCCTGCGGGTTTTTGTAGTAACCGAGACAGACATTCTCGCCCCTTACCTGCACCTCGCCTACCATTTTGCCCTCAATAGATTGAGCTCCATCAATACGCACCTCCTCTATCTTATGGAGAATACGCCCTGCGGAGTGATGTAAAAACTGTCGGTTCCCCGTATACGAGATGATAGGGGAGCACTCCGTCATGCCATATCCGACCGTGATTGGGAAGCCGATCTTCATCAAAAACGCCTCCACCTCTGGATTGAGTGCCGCCCCACCGATAATCACCTCATTTACATTGCCCCCAAAGGTGTCAATCAAGGTTTTGCGTATCTTCTTATGCACCACCCCCTTCACGATGGGTAGCTTCAGAGCCAGTGAGAGCCATTTATCTTTCAGCTTCTTAGCGAGCACATTCTTATAGATCTTTTCTAGAATTAGCGGTACCGAAATCACCAGCTTTGGGCGAATATCCTGAAGAGCTTTCAAGAGAATACGTGGCGTAGGCTTCGAGCCAAGGATATAGACATGCGTACCCTGTGCCTGTGGCAAAAGGAAGTTGAAAGCACAGCTATAGGCGTGGGCATTGGGAAGAAAGCAGAGCAAGTCGTCGCCACGGAATTGAAGCTTGGCATCCTGCCCAAATTGCACATTGGCAATCAGGTTATTCGCCGTCGCCATCACCCCTTTGCTAAAGCCAGAAGTACCGGAGGTGTAGCTGATCAAGACCATTTCGTCATTGCCGATCTCAGGGTACTTCACATCCTCCCGAGTGAAGCCATCGGGATACTTGGCACTGAATAGCGATGACACATCCGTACCCTTTGCCAACTCCGTACGTGAAAGCTCAGCTATCGTCTGTAGATCCTTAATCCTAAAGGCACCCCTTACCTCCGGAAGTGTCTCAAGGCTCAGTAACCGCTCATGCTCCTTACCCACAAAGAGCAGCTGGCTATCACTGTGCGCTATGATATGAAGGATGTCATCCTGATGAAACTCTGGCAAAATAGGAACCACCACCGCCCCATAGGTGACAACGCCCATCCACGTCATACACCACTCGGCACAGTCCTTACCTATAAGAGCCACTTTGTCGCCCCGTTTTATCTCGTTATGCTCCAAAATCAGATGCACACGTGCCACCCACTGGGCCACTTGTGCAAAACTATAGGTAACCCCCTCTTCATAATTGGAAAAAGCGGGAAGCACCCAATACTCTTTATACTTTTCCTCGTAGAGCTTAATAAAGTTCTGCTGTATCATAATTCTATAATCTATGGCGCATATATTCTAAATCTGTGCAAAGGTAGATATATCTTCAGAGATAAACAAGAGAAGCCAGAGTTGATCTCACCAATTATAGAGCTAGCTATTGGCAATGAATAGTGACGCTTCCCGTAATCAGGATCTCATATTACCCATATAGCATCGACACAAATACCTGATATACAATTAGGAGACGGTTGCACGAAGACGCCCCACTTTGTGCAACTGTCACTTTCGTAACTTTTTTATAGGTACCTTTGCTAAAGACAGCTATTCATTTAATAGACTAAGTATTATGGAAAAGAAATTGTACAGAAGCAGTAACGACCGAATGGTCGGAGGCGTATGTGGAGGCATTGCAGAGTATTTTAATATCGACTCTTCGCTAGTACGTCTCTTATGGGTGCTCTTCTCCCTAATGGGAGGGTCAGGCCTACTCGCCTACATCATTTGCCTTATTGTTATTCCAAGTAAGTAAGGAGCTCGATTAAGGGGTAGAGAAGCCCCCCTAGGTAAAGTAATCCTGGGGGATTACCTTACAATCCCTTGGCCATTGACTCTACGAGCCGTGACTAGGGGTAGGGATTAGTCTGTCCTCTCCGGTTTTATTCAATCTCTTGTGAGTCGGATCATTTTATTCAGGACAAAAAAGGTATCTCTAAGCACCTCCATAAAACCTCTATCTAGTAGAGCAAAAGTTTAGTTGCAACTAAGCATTTGCTTTGTTGCATCTCGGTTTGCTTAGTTGCAACTCGCCGATCGCTTAGTTGCATCTCAGTTTTTGCCTTTGTATGTGTTTGTATTTCAGTTGATTGCAAATACCCTTTTTCTATGCTTTTACTGGGTTACGTGTCCGACTTATTTGACTTGTTCGATAAGACCGTGCAAGGAGGGGTGCGGGCGTGGCGAGATATTGAGCAAAGAGATATTTTAGTACCTTTGTGCAATATTGTATACATCTAGTAAGGCATCTATGGATATTAAGAGATATAAGGTATTGGAGCGCAGCCTTGGGTGGCTGCTCTTTGTGCTGAGTAGTGCGGTCTACTTCGTGACGATGGAGAAGAGTGCGAGTGTATGGGACTGCCCTGAATTTATCACCACCTTTGCGAAGATGGAGGTGGGTCACCCACCTGGGGCCCCTTTTTACATGTTGGTCTACAACACGCTCGCTAATCTCTTTCCAAATGGAGGTCAGTGGATAGCCACAGCGGGGAATGCGATCAGCGGACTCTTCTCTGGGCTCACCATTATGTTGCTTTTCCTCACGACAGCGCATCTTATCCGCCGAAGCGACTGGCTAGGAGAGAGCTGGGTAGCCCCTAGCTCAGTGAGCAAGACCCAAGTGGTGCTTTACCTCGGTGGCGGTGCGGTAGCAGCGCTTCTTTATGCCTTTAGCGACACCTTTTGGTACAGTGCTGTAGAGGCGGAGGTCTACTCGATGAGTAGCTTCTTCACTGCTTTGGTCTTTTATCTGATGCTAAAGTGGGAGGCGGAGGCCGATGAAGAGGGGAGTGACCGCTGGCTATTAGTGATTGCCTATCTAATGGGGCTAAGTGTGGGGGTACACCTACTGAACCTCCTCACCATCCCTGCCATGGGACTTATCTACTACTTCCGCAAGAGCGAAAAGCCCACTTGGAAAGGAGCCGTGGTGGCGGTACTCGGCTCCTTTGCCTTGATTGCGGTACTGATGTTTGGTATCATGCAGGGGGTACCACAGATAGCAGGCTACTTCGACCTCTTCTTTGTCAATACCCTTGGTCTGCCCTTTAATAGTGGGTTGGTGGCCTATCTGATTGTGATGATCGGGCTATTGGTCTACACCTATTCCCTCACCATCACTCGCCCAGTGAAGCCTCAGCTACTAAAGGGGCTTTACCTCGTATCGGTGATATTGATCGGTATTCCTTTTATGGGTAGCAGTTGGGTGATTCCGGTATTAATCATCGGTGGATTGGCGGTCTATCTTTTCAAGGCGACTCGGCTACCAGTGCACATAATGAGCACCACTGCCATGGGGATGCTTCTCTTCCTCTTCGGGATGAGCACCTACGGAGTGATCTTAATTCGTGCCAACTCAGATATCCCGATGAATCAAAATACCCCATCGGATGTCTTCTCGCTCCGCTATTACCTCTCTCGTGAGCAGTATGGCAAAGCACCGCTGATCTATGGAGAAAGCTATGCCGCACTCCCTGAGTACGATGATGCGGGAAGGGTAAAGACGGTGAAGAGCACCACCTACCGCCGCAATGGTAATCGGTACGAAAAGCAGATATCTGAGTCTGTTGTCTATCGTAGCGATATGAAGATGCTCTTCCCCCGTATGTATAGCAATATGATGCCTCACTACAAGCAGGGGTATGAGATATGGGGCGATGTAGAGGGAAAGACGATGACGGTATCGGATCGTGGTAAGACTCGTACCGTGGTAGTGCCTACTTTTGCCGAAAACCTGAAGTATTTCTTTAGCTACCAACTCAACTATATGTATTGGCGCTACTTCCTCTGGAACTTTAGCGGTCGGCAAAATGACCTACAGGGGCAGGGAGAGGTGTACAAGGGGAATTGGATCACCGGTATCTCGTGGCTCGATGAGATCTTCTTGGGGTCACAAGAGGGGCAACCTAGCTTTGTGACCGATAACAAGGCACACAACCGCTACTATATGCTTCCCTTGATCCTTGGATTGATAGGGCTAGTAGCTCAATTGTATGGCCGACGTAGGGATCGTGAAAACTTCTGGGTGATCTTCTCGCTCTTCTTTATGACAGGGATTGCAATTGTGCTCTACCTTAATCAGCCCCCATATCAGGTGCGTGAGCGTGACTATGCCTACGCTGGCTCCTTCTACGCCTTTGCCATTTGGATTGGTATGTCGGTGCCTGCCCTTCACACACTTATCACAAAGGGCAAAAAAGAGAGCCCCGCTCTCGCAGGGCTCTTTACGGCAGTAGGGCTAGCCGTGGTAGGATTGGTATTTCAGCAGAATTATGATGACCATAACCGCAATGGGCGGTCGCTTGCTTCGGACTTTGGCAATAACTATCTAGAGAGTTGTGAGGAGAATGCGATCATCTTCTGCAACGGCGATAATGATACCTTCCCACTCTGGTATGCACAAGATACCGAAGGGATAAGGCGAGATATCAAGGTCTGCAACACCTCTTACCTACAGGCTGATTGGTACATTGACCAGATGAAGCGATGGAGCTACGAGGCGGCACCGATGCCGATCAGTTGGACACCCAATGAGTATGGTGGAGATAAGCGATTGACCGCTTACATTATCCCTAATACCACCGATACAATCCCGCTACGCTTGGGTCTAGACTTTGTGGCAAGTAACGACCCTAAACTGAAGCAGATACCAGGGGTGGCTCAGCAGATTGACTATATGCCAGCTGACCAGCTATCACTCGCCTTTGACCCAGCTAAACTGGTGGCAAATGGCACGCTGATGCCCGCCGACACAGTGGCTCTAGGGCGACCAGAGATGCACTTTGACTTCTCCAAGAAGCAATACCTCGGAAGGCACGAGCTGATCATCCTAGATATGCTGGCCACCAATCAGTTTGAGCGACCCATCTACTACGCCCTCACCGTGGGTGAGGACCAAAGAGTTGGCATGACCTCCAACTTCCGACAGACCGGTATGGCCTATCAAGTGCTACCAGTAGAGGTGCGGGGCACTGGCCGTGAAGTAGATATTGAGCGAATGTACCGCAATGTCACCCAACGCTTCCGCTGGGGTGGTGCCGATAAGCCTGGTACTTACTTCGATGAGAATGGGCGCCGACTAGTAGAGACCTACCGCAGTATGATCTTCGCCCCACTCGCCAAAGGTTTGGCAGAGAGTGGAGACCTTGAGCGTGCCAAGGAGGTATTGGCCCTAGCTGAGCGTGCAGTGCTGGAGGAGAATGTGCCACACTCCGTTTCGTCGCTTCCACTAGTAGAAGCATACTATGCAGCAGGACTGACGAAGAAGGGTGATGAGATCTCCAGTAAGGTGATAGAGGATTATCTCCAACAACTTGATTGGTTCTTCCGCCTAAAGCCAGAGCTGATGATGAACTCCCTGCCCGACATTCAAAATGCCCTCCTTATTGTAACGGAGGCCCTGAAGCTAAGTAATAGCAATAGCGATGCTCTCAAAGGAAAGTACGATGCACAGCTAGCAAGCTATCAGAATACCCTCCTCGGCATCATTAAATTGCTACGAGAGCCATGATTATAGAGCAACCACCGAAACTCTATCGCAGACTATTTCCGGGTGCAGTATGGCGGATTCCTAGTCTGCCACACGAGGAGCAGCCATCGGTCTACCTCACCTTTGACGATGGCCCTATCCCCGAGGTGACCCCTTGGGTATTGGAAACTTTGGCAAAGTACGGGGTAAAAGCCACCTTCTTCTGCGTGGGGGAGAATGTATGGCGATTCCACCCCCTCTTTGAGCGCATTCTACAAGAGGGGCATGCGGTAGGCAATCACACCTACCACCACCTACAGGGATTGCCAACCCCTACAAGGGCCTACATAAGAGACACCATGAGAGCCGATCAATTGATCCATTCGCCACTCTTCCGCCCCCCACATGGGCATCTTGGGCGAAGTCAATTGAAGGTGCTAAGTAGTCGCTACCAACTGATTATGTGGGACGTGGTAACCCGAGACTACTCCAAGCGAGTCACCCCACAGCAGGTACTCAATACCGTGAAGCGGTTTACTCGCGACGGCTCCATCATCGTATTTCATGACTCACTCAAGAGTGAACCCAATCTCCGTTACGCCCTACCAAAGTCTATTGAATACCTCCTTGAGGAGGGCTATCAATTCAAAAGGCTACCTGGGCGGTGCGAAGAGGAGACTCATTCATTAATAACAGAGGCACTATGACCCAACCTAACAACCATAACAAACCGCTCAACTGGGCCGGGCGACTACTCGCCCGCTTCGGTTGGACCCCTATATTTCCCGAGACTTTCCACCCGAAGAGTGTCATCTGCGTGGCACCCCACACCTCTAATTGGGACTTTATTATCGGGTATCTATACTACAAAGCGTGGGGCGTCGGCGTCACACCTCGCTTCCTAATCAAGAAGGAATGGTTTACCTTTCCCTTCAACCTTATATTTAAGCCGCTAGGGGGACTACCAGTAGACCGCAAGAGCGGAGGCTCCTCGGTAGACCAGGCGGTAAAGATGATTCAGAAAGCCGACCGCCTACACATCGGCATCACACCCGAAGGGACACGCAAGCGCCGTGACCGCTGGAAGAGCGGATTCTACCGTATTGCGAAAGGGGCAGGCGTACCAATTGACCTCGCTAAGATCGATTATAAAAAGAAGGAGGTGGGCATCATCGCCTCTATTATGCCCGACGAAACCGATATTGAAGCGGCGATACTCAAGATTCGCAGCTACTTCGATAGCAGTATGGCGAAGTACCCTCAGCAGTTTGCAGACCTATGAAAGAGCAGCTGGTAGTCGCTTCGCTACAGATGGAGCAGCAGCAGAAGGGTATTGATGCCAATATCACTAAGGTGAAGCAGCTTGTGGAGGGGGAAGTGTTTGACCTACTAGTGCTGCCCGAGATGTGGACCACTGGGTTCCTAGTAAAGGTGGCAGACCTCTCTCGGGAGTTCCTCACCGAGGCATTCGAGCAAGGGCTAGAAACGATGAAAGCTCTTGCCACAGCACACGATGCGGCACTTTATGGGACACTTTTGGAGCTTCGTCCGAGTGGCAAGCCAAGCAACACCGGTCTTTTCGTTACCCCTACAGGCGAGGTGACCTACTACCGCAAGAAGCACCTATTTCACCTAGGCGGTGAGTCGGAGCACTTCGAGGCAGGAGAGGAGCGGGTGCAGGTGAGCTACCAAGGTTGGCAAATTCGTCTCAGCACCTGCTACGACCTCCGCTTCCCCACTTGGCTGCGGCAAGACCCAGAGCTGGGTCTTTATGACCTACTCCTATGCTCTGCCAACTGGCCTCGTCCTCGCCACCTGGCATGGGAGCGGCTACTCCGAGCTCGTGCGATTGAAAACCAGAGCTATCTAGTCGCCTCCAATCGTGCCGGCACCCCCCACCCCAAGCTCGTCTACCCTGGCTACTCCTTTATCCTTGATAGCGAAGGGGAGAGCCTAAGCGAGAGCAAAGAGCCAGTGGAGACCCTCCTCACCGCCACCCTCTCTAGCCCCGACCTTATGGCACGAAGGAGTGCTTTCCCCGTCCTCGAAGACCTCGACCCCTTCCAGCTGCTACCAAGGTAATCCGTGAGAGGATTATTTGGTATCTTTGTGACGCAGAATAAAGAATGATATTTACGATAATAAGATAAGATGGCAAAGAAGATAGACGCACTCACCCCTCGGAGCGAAGACTACTCTAGGTGGTACAATGAGCTAGTGATGAAAGCCGACCTAGCTGAGAATAGTGATGTACGTGGCTGTATGGTGATCAAGCCCTATGGCTACGCTATTTGGGAGAAGATGCAGCAGACGCTCGACCGAATGTTTAAGGAGACGGGGCACTCCAATGCCTACTTCCCGCTCTTCATTCCTAAGTCGTTCCTCAGCAAAGAGGCCGACCACGTGGAGGGATTTGCTAAGGAGTGTGCTGTGGTGACCCACTATCGACTTAAGAATAACCCCGATGGCTCGGGCGTGGTAGTAGACCCTGCCGCAAAGCTGGAGGAGGAGCTGATCGTTCGCCCCACCTCTGAGACGATTATTTGGAATACCTACAAAGGATGGATCCAATCGTGGCGCGACCTCCCTATCCTCTGCAATCAGTGGGCCAATGTGGTTCGCTGGGAGATGCGTACCAGGCTATTCCTCCGCACAGCCGAATTCCTTTGGCAAGAGGGGCATACCGCCCACGCCACTTCGGAAGAGGCTAGGGAAGAGGCAGAGCGTATGATTGGCGTTTACAGGACTTTTGCCGAAGAGTACATGGGGATGCCCGTGATCGTAGGGCATAAGAGTGAGACGGAGCGCTTTGCTGGTGCCGTAGATACCTACACGATTGAGGCACTGATGCAAGATGGCAAGGCTCTGCAGAGCGGTACGTCGCACTTCCTTGGTCAAAACTTTGCCAAAGCCTTTGATGTCACCTTTACCGATAAGGAGGGTAATCAGCAACTCGTTTGGGCTACCTCCTGGGGCGTCTCCACCCGATTGATGGGTGCCCTCATCATGAGCCACTCCGATGATAATGGGCTCGTACTACCTCCACACCTCGCCCCTATTCAGGTGGTGATGGTGCCTATCTACAAGTCGGAGGAGCAACTAGCAGAGATTAAGGCAACTCTAGAGCCTATCCAAAAGGAGCTTAGGGCTAAGGGCATTTCGGTGAAGCTTGATGATTCTGATAATCGGAAGCCCGGCTGGAAGTTTGCCGAGTATGAGCTGAAGGGGGTACCGGTCCGTCTCGCCATGGGTGGCCGTGACCTAGAGAATGGCACGATTGAGGTGATGCGTCGCGATAAGCTAGAGAAGAGCACCCACGCACTTGAGGGGATTGTAGAGTATATCTCCGAACTGCTCGAGGATATTCAGAAGAATATCTATCAGAAGGCACTCAACTACCGTCAGGAGCATACTACTGTGGTGGATAGCTACGACGAGTTCAAGCGAGTGCTCGATGAGAAGGGCGGATTTATCCTCGCCCACTGGGACGGCACACCCGAGACCGAGGCAGCGATCAAGGAGGAGACTAAGGCGACTATTCGCTGTATTCCTAGTGACGGAGATACCGCTCCAGGCACTTGCATCTACAGTGGAAAGCCATCGGCACGTAGAGTGTTATTTGCAAGAGCCTACTAAAAGAGGAGGCTCTGGATGACTACTTTACTTTGGATATTGGGGGCGGTAGCACTTGTGCTACTCGCCCTTATTTTATACCCTAATAATAAGAAGCCGAGCATTAAGATAAAGACCAACTTATCGGACTTTCAAGGAGAGAGAGCCGTTCAGCCAATTGCAGTACGTAGCCCTTTATTAGACCCAATCCCAAGGGCAGAGGGAGATAGGGCAGTGGCAAAGTGGATGATCCTAGACCTACAGACCACAAGTCTCAGTGTAGAGGTTGGAGATGAGGCTAGAATCTTAGAGGCGAGCTGGGCGCTACTGGATGGACAGTACAAGTTGATCACTCGGCACACCTATCGAGTCCGACAAGAGGTGAGTAGTTCGCCCGAAGCTTTCAGAGTACATGGCATCTCTGACACGCATCTAACCCCTTACAGCATTTCTGAGCAAGAGCTAGTGGAGCGGTGGTTTTCTGACCTCACACCGGGGGCAATACTCGTAGGTCATAATATCGCCTTCGACCGTGCTATATTGCTAGGTACCGTGAGGCGAGTTGCACCTACGCGTACAGCTGAACTAGAACAGCTCCCCACCTTCTGTACCATGACCTATCTCTGCACCTCGCCCGACAGTAGATACCCCAGCCTAGTACACCTCACCGAAGAGCTCGCCGGCATTCCACCCCAACGCTTTTATAGCCTTCGTCCTATCTCTTGGAGAAACGTCTACTTCACCCGCCTCTGCCTGCTCCATCTGCTCCCTAATAACCATTGATCTGAAGAGGGTCTCCATCTCGCCAAAAACTGAGATGCAACTCGTCATTTGCTTAGTTGCATCTCGGCATTTGCTTAGTTGCAACTCGCCGATCGCTTAGTTGCAACTCCATTTTGGCCTTTGTATATAGTTGTATATCAATAGATTGCAAATGCTTTTTCTCCTCTTTTGCCGGGTTGCCTATTCGACCTTTCCCCGCCCAAGATCCTTACTCACAGACACCCCGATAAAGACCATACGGTAAGACCTTTTAATGCGTAACCCCCTGAGACTTCCGAGCATCAGGGTGAAATGAGCGGCAAATTGTGTACCTTTGCGGGAAATAAATTCTGCGACCATTGTAGTGTGCGTATGCTTGCATTATGCGACACAAATTGGTCGTGGAGCTAATTTACAATCATTTATATCATCTTATGAAGCATTATTTTACAACATTCATCATTCTCTTGCTTCTTGCTAGCTCTTCAACGAATGCTTTAGCAATCAATGCAAAAGGGAATTCTGTTACCGACCCTACAAAAGCTGAGCCTGACTCGGTATACCACCTTAAGAGCTTAGAGGTAGTTGGTTTTAGACGCGACAAGGTCTCTAAAATCAATGTGGAGATGAAGCATCTCCCCTTTAGGATCTCCAAGATCTCTTTGTCGCCACTGAAGCTTAGAGGTGTTTTTGACTTCCAAGAGGCTGTTAGATTTACCCCTGCTGCGCATGTGAGCACTTCTTATGGTGCGTTTCAGCAACTTAGTGTGAGAGGTTTCGACTACACCCCCATTGAGATTGATGGGATGCGTGACGAGCGTACCACCTTCAACTCTTATCCTGTTCCCGACCTTACGATGGTTGAGACCCTTGAAGTGACCAAGGGGCCTGCCTCTATTCTAACAGGCCACTCATCTGTTGGCGGTGCTATTAACATAGTGCGTAAGTCGGCTACGAATGTGCCTACTCTGGAGCTACTCTTGATGGGTGGTTCGTGGAATACATACCAAGTATCTGGGACCATTGGGGGAAAGGTGGTCGATGGTATTAATACGCTTTTCAACCTAAATGTGGCTGGTGGTGATGGCTGGCGAGATAGAGGTGATAAGCGGTTTTCGCTGTATAATAACACCAACTTCCGATTGGCACCAAATCATGTGCTAGACTTGAGACTGAGCTATGTGCACGATTATTATGGTACCGAAGCTGGCTTGCCCGCTACGATGCCTGCCGATATTACAGATGAAGTTGCTGGTAAGGTGATCTATCGTGAGGGTGACCTCCTTAGGGGTCTTAACCTAGCACAGAGATACAATACGGAGAGTGACTTTATGTACAATACTAATGCCAATGGTATGCTTCGCTACGTTTTCTATATGGATAATGGGTGGAAGCTCTCCAATAAGGCGATGTACAACTATGATGTTATTGACTACTTCTCTACAGAAACACTAAGCTATCCTACTAGCGACAAGCCTATCTTCCCTTATTCTTACACAAGGAATGGGAAAAAGACTTATATTGATCTTGACCATGTACAGCGTACGTTTCCACTGCGCTTCCAGCATAAGTCTCAGACAATTCAGGACCAACTGGACTTCTCTGGTAAATTCAACATTGGTTCGGTGGGCAACAATATCTTAGTTGGTGGCTCATATACCTTTATGGATAGGGTATCATTCTCTGGATATGGTGTTGCTGGCCAGCCTTATGCTATTCATAACCCAAATGATAAGGATGATGTGTGGGGTCCTGGTGTGAATGCCATTGTCTCGGCCTATCAACCAGATAATAGTCTCTTGATGCATTCTCGCTTTGGCAAGGCCTCGCCTTCAAAGACTCAAGTGATTGGTCTTTTCTTCCAAGATGTCCTGGACTTCTCTAGTCAATTGAAGGGATTTGTTGCACTACGATATAATAATTATAGCATCAAAAACTACAGCAGGTCCTCTGCCATAGACCGCAAGGCTCAATACGATCGTGGCGAATTGACCTCCAACCTGACTTACAACTCCCTTACTTATCGATTGGGGATGGTGTATGAGCCTGTTGAGGATCTCTCTATATATGGAAGTTTTTCCAACTTCTTTGTACCAGACCGTAGGGCGAGGTCTTTTAGTGAGAAGCAAATCTTAGTGGACCGCCATGGTAAGATAATTGACCAATCGAAGCTGGACTTTAAGAAGGCGGTATTTGAGCCAACCACTGGTTACCAAGCAGAGGTAGGTGGTAGCTTTGGCTTCTCGGATAAGCTGAGTGGTACCTTATCACTATACCATATTAAGCAGAATAACCTAGTCCGAAATATTGGAGTGATCCCTGGAATAGTGGATGGTAAAAACATAGATAAGAGTGTGGTAGCACAGGTGGGGACTGTACTCTCCAATGGTCTGGAGACGGAACTTAACTACAGACCTATTGACCGCCTCTTTATCAGCCTAGGATATGGCCTCACAGATGTGAAGTATGGAGAAATTGCGAAGAATGAATTGGACCTAAGTGGTGTGGACAAAGGTGATAGGCTCAATAGGATCCCAATGCACACTTTCTACTCATTTGGTAATTACACCATTGATAAGGGGATACTTTCTGGACTTGACCTCAACTATAGCGTTACATTTACCGATAAAATATATAGGAACTTTGGTCGCAACCTTTACTACGACCCTTATACTTTGGTAAATGTGGGAGCTAATTACACCATCAAAGACAGCGGTGTCTCTGTAGGACTGCAGCTGAACAACCTTTTTGACAAGAGCTACTTTGCACAGTCTTTAGGTAATCAGATGATACCTGCTGCACCTCGTAATTTCAAGCTAATGATTCGCTACAAAATATTCTAAGCACTACTGGATGCTATGAAGCTTTTGCGTTTTTTGCACAAATGGCTAGGCATATTAATGGCACCTCTGCTAGTGATGTGGTTCGTCACTGGTTTCTTTATGATCTTTTCAGGGTTTCCCCGAGTGGAGAAGGAGCAAGCGTTTGCTCTATTGGACCCGATTGGAAACATCGACTCCCTACCCAGCACGGGTGAATTGATTGATTGGTACCAGACACACACTGCCACAGGAGACAGCCCTACAACTCTCTCACTGAAGCGTGAGGAGGGGAGGGCTGTGCTCTCGCTCAGTGGGGCCCAAGGTGAGGTCTTGATGGACCTTCGCTCCGAGAAGCCTATAGACGATATCCCTCCAACGCTGGAGGAGCTAACGGAGAAAACACTTCGACTTACGGGGCTCTCGCCTGCTCGGGTAGATACATTGCACCAGCTTAATCAGTGGTTACCTTTTGCCTCACGTAGAGAGGACTTGCCCTTTATTAAAGTATCAGTAGAGAACCCGAAGTCTACAACCCTTTACTTCTCTGGCAAGAGTGGCCGACTGTTGCAGGAGACCAACCAAAGCAACCGCTGGATGGCCTACTTTGGTGCCATCCCTCACTGGATTTACTTCTGGCCAATTCGGCAAGATGTGGAGCTTTGGAAGGGGATATTTGTGGTCTTGGGGATTATGGGCTGTGTGATGATTATTTCAGGCATCATTGTGGGCGTTGTATGGACAGTGAAGAGCCGAAGATCCTCCCGACGCCGTTGGTCGCCCTTCTCAAAAAGGTCGGGCAAGTGGCTGTATTGGCACCATATATCGGGGCTTCTCTTTGGTATAATTGTGCTCACGTGGATGTTTAGCGGCTGGATGTCCTTGGATTCCTTACCCCGCTGGCTTACTGGTCCATCTCCTCGTACCGAGCTCTATAGCATTAAGGATGGAGGAGCTATTACTGGCAATGAGGTGATGCACTTTGAGCCCATCCTTGCCCAGCACCCCAATGTGAAGCAGGTGACCTACTCACACTACATGGGGCGGCCGTACTATCAACTTGAGGAGAGCGATAAACCAGCTATCTACCTAGTATACAATGATGATGGTTCTCTTGTCCCACTGGCATTGAGCCAAGAGGAGGTGGTGAGTTATCTCAAAGGTCTTGACCTAGCGATAGAGGTGAAGGAGGCATCGGTGTTCCATCACTATAAAGGCGATTATCTCCCCCATCCGCGGGGAAAGCGGAAGCTACCTCTCCCAGTACTTTACCTCTTGACGGCTGAGGGGACTACCCTTTACATCGCATTGGAGGAGCCCTACTTATCCGTACAGAATCGGGCGACGAGACTCAATAGTTGGGCCTACCAAAAACTCCACTCGCTAAAATTTGTCTGGAGCTACGAACACCCTACGCTTTGGCTCTGTATCATGCTCTTCTTACTCACAGGTGGAGCGGTTGTTAGTGTCACTGGCTTGGTCCTTGGATGGCGAGCCCTGAAACGTGCACTAAAGCGCCGCCCCAATAACCATCAGTGACGTAGTGGGACACAGCAGGGATAGCCGATTAAGTGGATATCCATAGGCACTCCCTTTATCCCCTATCGGGGAAAGGCTTAGGTAAGGTCCTCCATAGGATGGGGGACCTTACCTTTTGCGTTCCGATTTTAATTTTAGTGGCGGTTTTGCAGCTTCGAGGGGGGCAGGGGTTGGTAGTATCCCAAAAAGTGTGTAAGGCAGAATG
>NZ_KV820629.1:0-13847 GCF_001815465.1 Porphyromonas sp. HMSC077F02
TGGGGGCTAGCTGAGTGGCACCCTGTCGGGTGCTGTGCGGAGGTTCTCGGGTGGGTGTGCCTTATCGGACAGGTCGGACGAGTCGGACAAGTCGGAAGAAGAATACCCCAGAGGGAGCCCTCGGCTGGAGTTCTCTCCTATGGACACCCCTTTGAATGCCATACAGCCCTTTCTAATGCGTAAACCCGGCTATTTTTATGTAGTTAGCGGGAATTATGGTAGATTTGCGGTAGTTATCAGTTGAATTGCTACGGGTGGTATGAGGTGGAAGGTATTAAACCTCAGTGAGTTTGTAGCATCATAACATTGAAGAATAAGCTTTGTGGCTATGGTGTCGCAAAGGGATTTTAAGAGAAAGGAAAGGAATATGAAAAGTATGAATATCAAGGAAAGAATCGGGTCGCTACTTATTATGATGACCCTATTGATAGGACTTCCGATGGTGGCTTCTGCTCAGGAGGATAGCGCTGCTAAGATTGTGGCCAAGGAGACAGAGCACGACTTCGGGGTATTCAAGGAGAGCGATGGCGATGTGAGCCATGTCTTTGTGGTGAAGAACGAGGGCAAGTCGCCTCTAGTGATCACCCGTGTGATCTCTTCTTGTGGTTGTACTACCCCTACGTTTACCAAGGAGCCAATTGCCCCTGGTAAGAGCGGTGAAATCAAGGTGGTTTACAATCCTACTGGACGAGTTTACCCTTTTGTAAAAACTGTTTCTGTCTACAGCAATGGCAAGAAGGGGCCGCTAGTACTCACCATTAAGGGTGAAGTGGTGCAATAAAAAGCCGCTTTGCCCTTGGCGATCGGGCAAGAGATCTCTATGAAATAAGATAACGCTTGAACCCTCTGGTACCACTCTGTGGTGGCTAAGAGGGTTCATTGGCATAATAATATCAACGAAGCATTAGTGAGGAGAAATGAATAGGCAGGAGCCAGAGATAGAAAAGGGGACAGGGACAGTGATGCAAGACCTCCGGGAGCAGTCGTGGCGTGATGGGCTGTGGCTTGGGTGTTGCTATATAGTACAGGCGTTGGCGCTTTTGCTTTATCGCTTTGGGATTATCTCCACGCTCCTTTTTGTGGCTGGCTTTGTAGCGGTGCCAGTCGTTATTTATAAGGTAGGGACACGGTATAGAGACCTTACTAAAGGTGGCTATGCACGGTATCTCGAGGTGACGAGCTATCTCTCTTGGACCTATCTGGCATCGCTAATGGTGGCATTTCTCGCCTATTTTGTCGCCTTCTCGCTTCTCCTAAAGGATGCCACCTTTATTGGGATGATGGAGGAGTCGCTCAATTTGCTACAGGAGATGACTAAGGATATTGATGGGTATCAGGAGGCACTCAGTCAGCTGAGAGGGCTTACCCCGTTGCGAATTGCCTGGACGGTGGTCTTTAATATGATCGTACAAGGGCTTCTATACATATATATAGTGAGTATCTTTATCAAGCGAAATCGACCCAATGGAGGAGAACAAATGTAGTCTGGACCTGACGATACTGATTCCCCTCTTCAATGAGGAGGAGTCGCTCCCAGAGCTACACGAGTGGATCTCTCGTGTGGTGAGTAAAATGGGGGTGTCGTACGAGATCCTATTCATCAATGATGGGAGCACCGATGGCTCGTGGAAGGTAATCAAGGAGCTACGGAGCAAAGACCCTCACGTGGTGGCGGTGAGTTTCAACCGCAATTATGGCAAGTCGCCCGGCCTTCAGGTAGGCTTTACGAAGTCTCGTGGGGAGGTGGTGATCACGATGGATGCCGATCTCCAAGACTCTCCCGATGAGATTCCCGAGCTTTACCGTATGATCAAGGAGGAGGGGTATGACCTCGTGAGTGGCTGGAAGAAGAAGCGTTATGATCCGCTCTCTAAGACCCTTCCGACCAAGTTATTCAATGCTACGGTGCGGCTTTTCTCGGGCATTCCTCTGCACGACTTCAATTGTGGATTGAAGAGTTATCACTGGCGGGTGGTGAAGAATATCGAGGTCTATAATGATATGCACCGCTTTTTGCCTTATATGGCGAAGCAGGCGGGCTTCCATAAGATTGGCGAAAAGGTGGTTCAGCACCGTCCACGGAAGTATGGGCATACTAAGTTTGGGATGAGTCGCTTTGTCAATGGCTACCTCGACCTATTGGTACTTTGGTTTACCGGACGATTTGGTCGGAAGCCGATGCACTTCTTCGGGCTTTGGGGTAGCGTGATGTTTCTCATTGGTTTCATTGCTCTCGTGGTGCTAGCGGTTCATAAGCTGGTGGCCCTCCGGAGTGGTGTCCCTGCACGGTTGATTACCGATCTGCCCTATTTCTATGTCTGCCTAGTCGCCATCATCCTCGGCGTACAGCTATTTCTCGCTGGATTTATTGGCGAACTCCTGGCTCGTCAGTCACCTACACGCAATCATTATATCATCGATGAAGAGATTTGAGCATTTACTCCTCCCACTCGTGGCTTTGATGCTGATGAGTTGCCAGGAGGGCACTGGGCAGATGGAGTATTTCCACGAGAGTGGAAGTCGTTTCCATACCCTTTATAATATCACTTACGAAGCACCCGAGTTGCTCACCGAGCAGATCGATAGCATCATGACCGCCTTCAATGCTTCGCTGAACCCCTTTGACAGCACCACACTCATCTCCCGCATCAATCGCAATGAAGCCGTGGTGATGGACGAGATGCTCCGCACGGTGGTGGCTAAGTCGCTAGAGGTGAGCCGAGCCACCGACGGGCGGTACGATATCACTGGTGCCCCTTACTTCGACGTCTGGGGCTTTGGTACCAAGAAAGGGGTGACACGACAGGCTACCGATGCGGAGCTGGATAGCATTGCCACCTTTGTGGGGTGGCAAAAGCTAACGCTACAGGGCGATAGTCTCATCAAGGCCGATCCAAGGATGACGCTCAACCCCTCCTCCCTTTCCAAAGGGTATGTGGTGGACCTCGTGGCGGCGACACTGGAGCGATATGGGGTGACCAACTATCTGGTGGAGATCGGTGGTGAGATCGTGGCAAAAGGGGTGAATCCCGATGGCCATTGCTGGAGAGTGGGGATTAATAAACCGACCGAGGATAGCACTTCGACCATTAGCGAACTGGCCTATTCGGTGGAGCTCTGTGACGGCGAAGGAATGGCGTCGAGTGGCGACTACCGCAATTTCAAAGTGGTGGAGGGCAAAAAGGTGGCACACACTATTGATGTGCTGAGCGGTCGACCCGCCCACCAAGATATCCTGAGTGCTACGGTGGTGGCCCCTACCTGTATGGAGGCCGATGCCTGGGCAACGGCACTCATGGCGGTGGGGCTGGAAAGAGGAAAACAGTTGCTTGAGCAGCAACCACAGCTTAAGGTCTGCCTTATCTATAGTGACCACGCTACCGGGGCACTGAAGACCTATAACAATGGGCTTGAACTACATGAGATAAAGTGATGAGCAAGAGTATTGAGGAGACGATCGAGGGGAAGTGGCACGAGACGCTACAGC
Source organism: Porphyromonas sp. HMSC077F02 (assembly GCF_001815465.1). Lineage (NCBI taxonomy): Bacteria > Pseudomonadati > Bacteroidota > Bacteroidia > Bacteroidales > Porphyromonadaceae > Porphyromonas > Porphyromonas sp. HMSC077F02. Next base: position 3,488 of record NZ_KV820629.1, read on the forward strand.
AGATCCGCCTACAGCTACGCCGTGGTATGGATGGCGAAACCTCTACCAACCAGCGTAAGATGGGATTGGATTATGAGGTGAACTTTGGGGTCAATCTCCTAAGGTTACAAGAACTGGCCAAGTCGCTACCAAAGGAGGAGGAGTTGGCCGACCTGATGTGGTATAAGAAGGTACGGGAGATGAAGCTCCTCTCTCTGATGATGCGCTCCGTTGACGCGCTTACCATGGAGCAGGCACTCACCTTAGCAGACGAAGTGGAGACACTCGAAGTGGCGGAGCAATTGGTCTTCCGACTCTTTCGTCGTGCCCCTTTTGCTGCGGAGCTACTCTCCACTCTCTTTGAGCGGAAGTACGATCGCCATACCCCTTCAGCTACCCTTCCCTACCTGCTGCTCAATCATCTGGCAGGCGATGAGGTCGTTACTGCCACCTTGATAGAGCAGGCTACCCCACAGATTGTGGCCGACTTTGTGGCACCCGATTTCTATAGTAGTAGCGTCATCTATCATGCGTTGGTAAAGGTGGCGTCGTTGCGTCCCGATATCGACCTTACCCCACTTTGCAACGAGTTACTTTCAAAGAGCGAAGGAGTGAGCAAGGAGTTGGCACAACAGTTGACCGAACTAGCCCAAGAGCAGCAGTAAAAAGCTATGAACGTCTCCATCCACCCCTCTTGGCAAAAGGTGCTACAGCCCGACTTTGATCAGCCTTACTTTGAGCAGATCACGAATATTGTACGTCAGGCGTATGCCACCAGTGTGGTCTATCCGCCGGCCCCTTTGATCTTCAATGCCTTCAACCTCACCCCCTTTGACCAGGTGAAGGTGGTGATACTCGGGCAGGACCCCTACCACGGTCCAGGGCAAGCGATGGGGCTCAGCTTCTCGGTGCCGAATGGTGTGCTCCTTCCTCCCTCCCTACAGAATATATATAAGGAGCTGGAGAGTGACCTCGGGCAGAAGCCACCGCAGAGTGGCGACCTCACCCATTGGGCAGAGCAAGGAGTGTTGCTCCTCAATTCTACCCTCACCGTTCAGGCACACCAAGCCCGCTCGCACTTCGCCGTGGGGTGGCAAAGGCTCACCGATCGGGTGATTCAGCTACTGAGCGAGCAGCGGTCCAATATCGTATTTATCCTTTGGGGCGCCGACGCACAGCGGAAAGCGTGGATGATTGATGAGGCGAAGCATAAGATCCTTAAGGCACCTCACCCATCGCCCCTCTCTGCCTATCGTGGGTTCTTTGGTTCAAAGCCCTTTTCGCAGACCAATTTCTACTTAATTAGTCATCATATAACGCCCATTCAATGGGTGTAATAACCATTAAAGTAAAAGAACTAGCACATATATGAATATTGCAATTGTAGGCGCCTCAGGTGCCGTTGGACAAGAGTTGATCAAGCTACTGGAGGAGCGTCACTTCCCATATACCTCTCTCCGACTATTCGGTTCGAAGAGAAGTGCCGGGACGAAGTACACCATCAGAGGTCGTGAGATAGTGGTGGAGCAGTTGGAGCATGGCGACGCCTTCAAGGGGATCGATATCGCCTTCGTTTCGGCTGGCGGTGGCACCTCATTGGAATTTGCCGAGACCATCACCAAACACGGCACGCTGATGATTGATAATTCAAGTGCCTTCCGTATGGATAAAGAGGTGCCTCTGGTGGTGCCTGAGGTCAATGCCAAGAGGGCACTTGAGGCACCCAAGCGGATCATTGCCAACCCCAATTGTACCACTATTCAGATGTTGGTGCCCCTAAAGGCAATCAACGACCTCTCGCCCATCACCAAGGTACACGTCGCTACCTATCAGAGTGCGAGTGGAGCCGGGCAGTCGGGGATTGAGGAGCTGCTGGAGCAGACCCATCAATTTGCTGAGGAGAAGGAGCTGACGGTAGAGAAGTTTGCCTATCAATTGCTCTTTAACCTTATTCCACAGGTGGATCAATTCACTGAGAATGGCTATACCAAGGAGGAGTTGAAGATGATCAATGAGACGCAGAAGATTATGGAGCAACCTATCCAAGTGAGTGCTACCTGTGTCCGTGTACCGGTGCTGAGAGCCCACTCCGAAGCCATCTGGGTGGAGACAGAACAACCGCTAACGGTGGAGCAAGTACAAGAGGCTATCCGCCACGCCAAGGGGGCGGTGCTGATGGGCCAACCAAGCGAACAGAGCTATCCGATGCCACTCTATCTTTCTGGTAAAGATGATATCTATGTAGGCCGAATCCGCAAGGATCTCACCAATCCTAATGGTATTGCTTTCTGGTGTGTGGGTGACCAAATCCGCAAGGGTGCCGCACTCAATGCCATTCAGATCGCCGAGTACCTCGTTGCCAATAGATAAGTATAGAGTTTGACTGGTTACAAAGCACCCGCGAGGGTGCCATTCAGCTAGCCCCCAGTCGGAGGGGACGGTAGTCCCCGAACGACTGGGGGAAAGAGAGTCCAAAAATAATATTCGACCCTTGTGGTCGCACAAGCCGATACAGGTGCGACCGCAAGGGTCGTGGGTGGGGTGTGCCGGCCCCCCCCCAGTCTTCGGCTCTGCGAGCCTCGACTGGGGGCTAGCTGAGTGGCACCCTGTCGGGTGCTTTTGTTTGTTTGGAGAGAGACAGGGTAGGGTGTCGCTGAAAATAGCTATATTTGTAGCAGGGAGGGGGTATTTGTTTTTTTCTTGCCTATATATAATATGAGTGAGCAAGTGATTGGGTTGGAAGGTTGGAGGAGGAATGGACTGATTCCTGAGTGGTCTCGTGTGGATGCAGTGATCCTCGCGTGGCCCGATGTCTTGATGGATTGGGGCTATAATCTCGATGAGGTACAAGAATGCTACATCGATATCATTGATCATCTATTGGAATACAGCGATGTAGTGCTTTTGATAGATGATTTCCAGGATGTTCCGATGGTTTGTATGAATCGTTGGATGTCGGGAGATTCGGGTCATAGTCTGATACCCTTTTTTGACTTTTCCCTTAACGATACATGGATGCGCGATGTGATGCCCCTCTTTGGTATGCAAAATGGGGAACGCGTGGCGTATGACTTTGGTTTCAATGGTTGGGGCTTGAAGTTTGCCAGCAATCGGGATAATCAGGCGGTGCGTGAGCTCTTCTTTGAGCGTAAGCTCTTCGACTCGAGTGTACGGTATATCAATCGCCTTGAGACCATCTTGGAGGGTGGGGCGATTGATGTGAATAGTCGTGGCGAGCTTTTGACCACCGACTCGGTGCTTCGGGAGGCGAATCGCAACCCTTCCTATCCAAAGGAGTGCCAGGACCTCTACTTCCCTGAGGAGATGGGGGTACAAAGGGTCTTTGAGCTAGAGGGGATAACGCCGATGAGTGGCGATGATACCGATGGGCATATCGATACTTTGGCGCGTTGGGTAGATGATGAGACAATTGTCTATTGTGCGACGAAGAATCCTATGGATGAACAATTTAAGAAGCTGAAGCAATTGGAGATGGAGCTCCAAAAACTGAGGACTAGCGAGGGAAAGAAGTATCGACTAATCCCTCTGCCTATCCCTTCGCCAATAGAGGATGAGATGGGGGAGCCTCTGCCGGCTACTTATGCCAATTTCTTGATTGTAAATGGGGCGGTACTAGTGCCTATTTACAGCGATCCGAAGGATGAAGAGGCGCTGAGGATTATCCAAGAGGCAATGCCAGAGTATGAAGTGGTGGGGATAGAGTGTAGTGCCTTGGTGCAGCAGCATGGGTCGCTCCACTGTATCACGATGCAGGTACCGAAAGGTTTTATCAACATATATGAAGATGAAGGTAGGAATCATACAGCAACAAAATGGGGCATATAGGGAGGAGAATAGAAGGAGACTTAAAGAGAAAATCCTGAAGCTTGGACGTGAGGGAGCTGAACTGGTGGTGCTTCAGGAGCTACACGAGGGGCTTTACTTTTGCCAAGTAGAGAGTGTCGATCGCTTCGATGAGGCGGAGACGATCCCCGGACCAAGTACCCAATTCTATGGCAAAGTGGCTAAGGAGGCGGGAGTGGTGCTTGTGCTTTCACTCTTTGAGAAGCGTGCGACGGGTCTTTACCACAATACATCGGTGGTGCTGGAGCGGGATGGCTCTATTGCTGGGCAGTACCGTAAGATGCACATTCCTGATGACCCCGCCTACTACGAGAAGTTTTACTTCACCCCTGGCGACCTCGGCTTTGAGTCGATAGAGACCTCGGTGGGTCGGCTTGGCGTGCTGGTTTGCTGGGATCAGTGGTATCCCGAGGCTGCTCGTCTGATGGCTTTGGCTGGAGCCGACTTATTGATCTATCCTACCGCCATTGGTACGGAGAGTACCGATACTCCTGAGGAGCAACTAAGGCAGCGTGAGGCGTGGACCCTTGTGCAGCGTGGTCACGCCGTGGCAAATGGGTTGCCAGTAGTGGCGGTGAACCGAGTGGGATATGAGCCAGACCCTTCGGGGGTCACTGGCGGCATCACCTTTTGGGGGCAATCCTTCGTGGCCGGTCCCCAGGGCGAGCTGCTAGAGCTTTTGCCAACCGATGCAGAGGCTGAGAGTGTGGTGGAGGTAGATATGGAGCGTAGCGAGCAGGTGCGGAGATGGTGGCCCTTCCTTCGTGACCGCCGAATTGATGCCTATGGCGACATCACCAAGCGGTATCGCGATTAAGCTTAGGAGGAGGTAATAAAGTTAGGTAATTAGGATCATGAAAAAACTACAGATACTACAGCAGGACCACTGGTTGCTCCCTTACGAGGAGTGCCTTAATAGACGACACGAAGAGGCCATGGCAAAGGAGCAACAGCTATTGGGCAAGGAGCACGCTTCTCTTGATAGCTTTGCTTCAGGATATCTTTACTTCGGTCTCCACAAGGAGCCAACGGAGTGGGTACTTCGGGAGTGGGCTCCCAATGCAACGGCACTTTATCTTTTGGGCGATTGCAATGGGTGGCAGCGTGACGAGGCATTTGCCTTTTCTCCCTTGGAGAATGGGGTGTGGGAGCTGAGACTGCCCAAGGAGACCTTGAAGCACGGCGACCACTACAAACTGCTGATGGTATGGGACGGTGGCGAAGGAGAGCGCATTCCGGCCTGGGCAAGGTATGTGGTGCAGGATCCTGAGACGCATCTCTTTAGTGCCTCGGTGTGGGATCCCGATAAGCCCTATGTGATGAAGTCGCCGAGGGCGGTACTAGGTCATGAGCCACTGATGATCTATGAGGCGCATATCGGTATGGCAACGGAGGAGGAACGGGTAGGCACCTATCGTGAGTTTCAGGAGCGGGTATTGCCAAAGATTGTGGAGAAAGGGTACAACGCTGTACAGCTGATGGCGATTATGGAGCACCCTTACTATGGTTCTTTTGGGTATCATGTCTCTAGTTTCTTTGCCCCTTCATCACGCTTCGGTACGCCCGATGAGTTGCGGGAGCTGATTGATACGGCTCACAGTATGGGTCTGGTGGTGATTATGGACTTGGTTCATTCACACGCAGTGAAGAATGAGGTGGAGGGATTGGCTCGTTTTGATGGTACGTCGACACAGTTTTTTCACGAAGGGGCGAGAGGAGAGCATAGTCAGTGGGACTCGAAGTGCTTTGACTATGGTAAGAATGAGGTGCTGCACTTCTTGCTCTCCAACTGCAAGTATTGGCTCGATGAGTATGGCTTCGATGGCTATCGCTTTGATGGAGTTACCTCGATGATCTATGAGGATCATGCGCTAGGGCGGAGCTTTTGTAGCTACCAAAACTACTATGATGGGGGACAGAATGAGGAGGCGATTACCTATCTCACACTCGCCAATAAGTTGATCCACGAGCACTATCCACATGCGATTACGATTGCTGAGGAGGTGAGTGGTATGCCAGGTATTGCTTTGCCTGTAGAGGCAGGTGGCTATGGCTTCGACTACCGACTGGCTATGAATATTCCCGACTTTTGGATTAAGCTGATCAAGGAGTGCCCCGATGAGGAGTGGCGGCCTGGCTCTATCTGGTGGGAGTGTACCAATCGTCGTAAGGACGAGCTGAGCATCAGCTATGCCGAGAGCCACGACCAAGCTTTAGTGGGCGATAAGACGCTGATATTTAGGCTGATCGATAAGGAGATGTACTGGCACATGGACAAGGCGGACGACAATAGTGCCGTGGCTCGTGGTGTAGCTCTCCATAAGATGATCCGAATGGTGACGATGACCACGATGAATGGGGGGTATCTCAACTTTATGGGCAATGAGTTTGGCCACCCTGAGTGGATTGATTTCCCACGTGAAGGGAATGGGTGGAGCCACAAGTATGCACGCCGCCAGTGGAGCTTGGAGGAGAATGGCTTCTTGAAGTATCAGCAGTTGGGTGACTTTGATAGAGAACTAGTGGACTTTGTGCGTGGGGTAGAGGACTTCCACAAGTTGCCACTAGTGCAGCTTTGGGATAAGTGGGAGGATCAGGTGTTGGTCTATGAGCGTGGTAAGTATCTATTTGTCTACAACTTCCATCCGACCGACTCCTTTGCGGACTACCGATTCCCAGCACCAGCCGGGAAGTATCGGACGCTTTTCTGTAGTGATGAGCGTCGCTTTGGGGGTTATGACCTAGTGGATCTCTCGGTGCCACACTTTACGCTCTGTGACCATGAGTTGACCTTTGAAGGGCGTGGCTGGCTAAGCCTTTATATCCCAGCCCGTACAGCTTTTGTGCTGGTGCGAGAAGAATAAGGGAGCGAGGGAAGTGCTTTTTGGATAATAATTAAGACGGTAATGAAAGAAAGAGTAGAGCTTTATCCCTTGCGATTTAGGGAAGTGTACAAACAGACGATTTGGGGCGGGAATAAGATTTATCAATACAAGGGGAGACCAGCCCCAGCCGAAAATATCGGCGAAACATGGGAGATATCGCCAATGGAGGGCGATGCCTCGGTGGTAGCGGAAGGACCTTTGGCAGGAAAGGACTTGATAGAAGTGACGCAGGAGTATGGAGCTGACTTGCTGGGACAGCAGGTCTTTGACCGCTTCGGAGGTAAGTTCCCACTGCTGATTAAGTTGATTGACTCACAGCAGGATCTGAGTGTGCAGGTGCACCCAAATGATGCCTATGCCGAGAAGCGCCACCACAGCTGGGGCAAGACGGAGATGTGGTATCTTCTAGAGTCGGAGCCTGGAGCTAAGATCTATGCTGGTTGGCAGAAGCAGACCTCTAAGGAGGCGTTGCCAGAGCTAGTGCAGACTGATGCAGTGATGGGCTACTTGGAGGCGCATACTCCTCACCCAGGCGACCTCTTTTTCCTCCCAGCTGGAAAGGTGCATACGATTGGGGCGGGGAATCTTTTGCTAGAGATACAGCAAGCGAGTAAGATTACCTACCGTCTTTTTGACTTCAATCGAACCGACAAGGAGGGGAATAAGCGGGAGCTACATGTGGCGGACGGTGCAGAGGTGATCGACTTTTCACTCAATACGCACGGGGCTGAGCCGTACGACCGTGAGACGAAAGACCAGCCGGTATCGATGGTAGAGTGCAACTACTTCGCTACCCGTATGCTTCAACTGACGAAGGATTATGCAATGGATCTGGACGGTCGTGACTCTTTCACTATCCTATTTGTGGACGAAGGGGAGATCACTATTAATGGTGCTTATCGTCTTGGGAAGGGGAAACTATTGTTGCTCCCTGCCGTGATGAAGCAGGTAACGATTGAGACGAATGGGGCGAAGGTGCTGGAGACCTATATTCCCCACGAAAAGTGATGAATGACGAACTACTCGCCTATGTGTGGAAACATAGGGAGGAGGATGTACGAAAGCTGGCTCTTAGTGGTAGGAACGATGCTGGAGACTTGGACTTTCCGTCGGCACTTAAGGCGATACAAGCACGGCAAAAGCTAAAGCTAAAGCACCCTGAATGGTATGCGGTGCCAGAGGTCTTTATCCCTGAAGCAGTGGTGGTGGAGCAATCCTCTAGTCCTGAGACGGCTGCCTACAAGAGCCAGTTTGTTCCGACCGATGGGACGGTGCTGGATCTTAGCGGTGGCATGGGAGCAGATAGCTTTGCCTTTGCCAAGGTGGCAAAAGCGGTCACTTATCTAGAGCTCTCACAGGAGCGTGCCGAGCTGGCTGCCCACAACTTTAAGGCTTTGGGGTGTGGTAATATCTGTTGCCATACTGGAGCTGCGGAGGTGGAAGGGCTTGCTTTGGCAAAGGAGCTACAGCCAGACTTGATCTATCTAGACCCCGATCGGCGCCCTTCTGCGGCCCGGTCGAGGGTTTTTCGTTTGGAGGATAGTCGTCCAGACCTCACTACGTTGCTTCCTCAGCTCTTGGCTGTATCGCCGAGTAGTGAAGTGCTGGTGAAGCTCTCCCCGATGGCCGATCTCGCCTATTTAGAGGGGGCACTTCATTTCCCCTTTGATACGCACATCGTATCGCTCAGGCGTGAGGCAAAAGAGCTCTTATTGCACTTTTCTCCTACCGCTACCCAGAGTGTCACGGTGGTGGAGATAGGTAGGACGCGTACAATTACTTGCACCACCGATGGGCAGACTACTCAAGCTGTGGAGATTAATAGCCGGGTGGGGCGGTATCTCTACGACCTCTACCCCGCCTTTGCCAAGGTGGGGTATGAGCGTTTGGGCTTAGACGATCCCGTTTGGCATCCTGCTCGTCACACCCATCTTTACTTTTCGGAGGAGCTGCTTCCCGACTTCCCCGGTCGTGCCTTTGAGATACTAGAGCACAACCTAGGCGAGAAGCGGTGGCTGAAGGAGGTGTCTCGCCAACCACTCCATCTGCAAGCTAAAAATCTCCCCACCTCTACAGATCAATTGAGACGACAGCTGAAGGTGAAGGAGGGGGGTGACTTATTTCTCTTTGCTTATGCCGATGAAGCGGGAAAGCGAAATTTTGTACTCGCAAGGCGAGTGGAGCCGACTTTGTAGAGACATTGCACGAAGGCGATCTGCTGCGTTGCTTTCGGGATTCGGGCTCGGTCACGTACGTGAGTACGCTCCCAGCACCCTCACCCTCAGCGCCTTGCATCTCATCCTTCGTCAAAGTCTCAGCATATTTTAGAAAATATGTGAGAATGGCACTTCGTGCAACATTCTCTTTGTAACTTGATTTAACTAATTAAAGAGGGGCAACTCTCTCTAATTCCTTATATTTGTGGTTGATAAGTAAGGAATGATATGTGTAGAAACAGTGTGATTAATAGAGTCTATTTCTGGGGAATGCTCTTGGTAGTGGCCGTGACAACGACCTCTTGTGCCAAGCAGGCTTATTATATCGATGCCTATTCGCGGCAAAATGCCAAGGGTAATCACACCATTCAGTGGCAAATCAATCCTGGAATGAATGGTGAGGTGGCCATCTATGCCTCGGAAAGCCCCAATAAATATCCCGACCAGCCGCTCGCTGTGGAGCAGATACGAAAGGAGGTTTACCACTATAATAGTCCGGAGGGTAGCTACAGCCACACTTACTTCTTGCTGGTCTTTAATAATAGCGACATGAGGGTGGTGACGAGTCGGGTGATTCCTACCGTGGGTATCCTCAATCTCCGTGACGCTGGGGGGTATATGACGGCTAGTGGAGAGCAGATGAAGTGGGGGATGCTCTATCGGTCTGGTGACTTATGGCGAAGCTTTGAACAGGACATTCCAATCATTGGGACTTTGGGAATACGGTCACAATATATCATGTCGCCTTCGAGGATAGCCAACTATCCTCCGCAGATGGGAATGTCGGCGATTGAGCAGATTCAGGTGGAACCTGATAAGGAGATAGACTTCCAGTATCTCATCGATAAGATTTATGAGGGGGAGCGGAGCAGTGAGGAGATCAAGGGGATGCACCGAGAGGTACTCTATAATATAGCGTTTGATAATCCCAATCAACTCCGAATTATCCTCAATGAGATGACGAATCCCGCCAAGTATCCTATCCTCTTGAGTGATGACCTGGGAAAGGATCGGGTCGCGTTTGTGATCTTCTTGATTCACCATATTCTAGGGGTGAGCAAGAGTGATGCCATCGTGGATTATATGATGAGCAATGACAATCTGCCCCCAAATAGATTGGAGCCGAAGGGCTTTACTATGCCTCAGGGTGTGCAGGAGGCTCTGACCGAGTACTTCAGGTGTGAACCAAACCAGATCAATGAACTCATCGACGAGATAGAGCGGAGGTATGGCTCCATAAATAACTATCTGACCGACTACCTCCACTTTGATGAAAGTAAGCAGGCCACAATAAGGAATATCCTCCTCTATTAATGCTGTAGGGAGGAAGGACCCCAGGGGTTGCGCATTAGAAAGTTCTTATCGTATGGTTTTTAGCGGGGGTCTATGAGTAAGGACCTCGGCAGAGGTCCGTGC
>NZ_KV820629.1:13947-49173 GCF_001815465.1 Porphyromonas sp. HMSC077F02
GTCGGACAACCCTATTTCTAGGTCTGACCCCTCAGCCGGGGTCAAGGTGATGGTGAATATGCCCTTGTACACAGGTCGTTCGGGGCTAATGCCCCTCCGACCTGTGCCTATTTAAGAGAGACCTCTGCCGAGGTCCTAACTCCATTATCATGTATATGATCACTCGCACAACAGTCTGTTTCTATTGCGTAATCCCTGAGGAGGGGCGCTTGCCGGTACTGGTAAGTACCACTTCCCTGAAGACTATCTGCGTTAGGGCGGAGCTGTAGGGTACTTTTTCCCTAAGCCACTCTCTAAATCTCTCCTCGCTGAGGGCTCCCTTTTCAATCAATTCTATTTCTAATCCGATGCTATTGCCTAGTGTGGGGTTGTCTATCGTAAAGGCTCTTGCTGTAGCTATCAGGGGGTGTTGCTCTACAACCATTTCTAAGTGATCTAGGTGGATATTCTCTCCTCCGCAGACCACCATTCTATCCGCTCTACCTCGGTGGTAGTAAAGCCCTTGAGGGTCTCTGTAGACGAGGTCACCAGTGGCTTGCCATTTCCCTTGTCGGCTACTCATGGCCCACTTCGAGGCCACCCATAGCTCACCCACCCCTTGGGGCGATGGGTTATTGATCTTGCACGCTACCCCTTTGATGGGTCTGCCGATGGGTATTTCTGTGGTCGCCTTTCTGAGTTCTTCGGAGGTGGCCAGCATGAAGAATCCAGCCTCCGAGGTGCCGTAGAGGTTGAATAGCTGTGTATTCGGCAGTTCCTTAAGACAAAGGTGTGCCTGTGTGAGGGTGAGCCGATCCCCGCCTGTGATGATGGTTTGAAGTGAGGCGAGTTGGACTGAGGCGTTGGGATGCTGTAGCAATCTCGGTATCATCGACGGAACCACGATGAGTACTTCTATCTCTCCTGTTTTGATACTGTGCAGCGTCTCCAAGCTACTAAAGTGCTTAGTGAGCCATATCTGCTTTCCCATCGCGAGGGAGATGAGTAGTGTGGCTAACCCAAACCCGTGAAATAGGGGTAGGGGGATATAGACACTCTGCTGTCGGTGGATGCCAATTTGCCTAAGCAGAGCTAAGAGAGGAGGAAGGAAGGCGGTAGTGGAGGGCTTGCGACTTGCCTCTGTGTAGTGGCCACTGGAGCCTCCGGAGAGAACCGATATTATACCGCCTCGTGCTACTTTCGGTAGAGCGGTATGGTTTGTGGAGAGGAGGGTGGATAGCTCTTCGGTCGTCACCACTCTGCCTTTTACAAAAGGCAAGTCGGAATCGGTAATCCATAGCTGATACCCCTTGTTTTTACTGGAGAGGTCAGAGAGCTGTTGGGCAGATAGGTCGCTATTGAGGAGGTAAAGGTGAGCCCCCAAGCGTGAGACTGCAAAAATCGAGAGCACCGCTTGGGTATGATTGCGACAGAGTAGGGCCACTTTGCTCCCCTCTGTGATGCCATACTTCTGCTGAAGGTGGCTGGCTAGTGCATAAGCTTGCTCAAGAAGCTGTAGGTAGGTCAGCTCTTCGCCTTCGCTATTGAGCGCTTTCTTATTGGGGTAGGTCTCTGCTGAAAACCTGAGTAGTGCCATCAGGCTGACCCCCTCGGAGTGGATAGCTTTACCCCATGTGAAGAGCCCCTTGGGGGTGATGAACTTGATCTGCCAAAGGGCTTTCAATAGGGAGAAATGGGATTTATTTTGCATGGTTGGTACGTTGGTATATCCATTCAATAGGTGTCTTAAGCAGTCGTGCTACTGGAGCGGTGATTCTTGCCCACCACGGGATATAAGTGGTGCGAACTTTGCTAAGGGCGAGGCCGAGTAGCTTCATCGCCGCTTCATCTGCCGTGTAACCAGGTAGATTGCGGTATGTTGCATTGGCTCCCGACATCGGGGTGTGGACGAGTGGGAGGTAGGCAGTCAGCACCTTGATCCCTTCTTGGTGCCACTCTACCTTGGCGGTACGTAGCCAAATATCCATGGCCCCTTTTGAGGCGTGATAGGCCGACCACTTAGGAGCGTATGGGTATAGCAGACTGACGGATCCACTGTAGATGACCCGACCACCACTTTGCTTCAGAGACGGCTGGAGTGCCAAGAGCAGTGCGACGTGCCCCAGGTAGTTGACGCTGATCGTCCTTTCATAGTCGTGCAGTCGCTCTATGGTTTCGGGGATGGCCCTACAGATTGATTTGCCCGCATTCAGAAAGAGATAGTCTATCTTTGGATATCTTTCGGCAATCAGGCTTGAGGTGCAGAGCAACTCTTCTCTGTTTCGGAGGTCTGCGGGGTAGATGGCCACACGACTTTCAATGCCATACAGCTGCTCCAGCTCTTCGGTATGGCGCGAAAGGAGGATCACCTCGGCACCAAGAGCGATCAGCCTGCTAGCTAAGGCAAAACCAATGCCCGAGGAGGCACCTGTTACGAGGCATACCCGCCCCTCTAGCCTCCCCTTTAATTTGCTTTCAGCGATACAAGTGGGCGGATAGATTAGTCGTCGGAATATGTCTTGGCACCAATTCTTCATTCCAATTGCAAAGCTACATAAAAGAACGTTTATGGTGGGAACCAAATTAAAATACCTCCAGTGGTTACGCATTAGAGAAGCCAGGTAAAAATCCGGCTAAAATAGAGTTGCAAAGGCTCTTTTGCAACTGGCTGTAATTCAGTGCTATATAAATGTGTCTGCCGAGATGCAACTAAGCATTTGCTTTGTTGCATCTCGGCATTTGCTTAGTTGCAACTAGCCGATTGCTTTGTTGCATCTCAACTTTTACTCTACTAGCATAGAGGATTTATGGGGATGTCTCAGGATAGTATTTTTGCCCTAGATGAAACTATAAAAGCGTAGCCTATCTCGATATTCTTACTCATAACGTAACCCTTGAAAATATCTCTGACCCTTAAACTTTTGTGGCGAGAAGGCATCCAAGGGATATTTAAGAGAAGTATAAATATATTGAAGTGCAGGCGTGATGCGAAAGTGGCTATGGATCGTAGGAGCTCTGCTGGTGTCTGTTTTGGCATCAGCACAGAGTAAGACTTATTCAATCAAAGGGGTAGTTTATGAGGAGGCGACAGAGGAGACTATTGTAGGGGCGGGAGTACGTCTTTTGCATCAAGCCGATTCTCTTTATGTAGCAGGTAGCTCTACAGGCACAAAGGGTCAATTTTCTCTTGCGAATATTGCCCCAGGGAAGTATCTCCTACACATCAGCTTTTTGGGTATGGAGCCTTATTACAAAGAGGTGGAGGTAGTGAATAAGAGTGTAAACTTGGGCAAGATTCACCTCTCCGAGTCGGTCACTAGGCTAGGGGTGCTAGAGGTAAGGGGGCAGGCGACGCCAATGACGGTGAAGCAAGATACGATCCAATTCAATACGGCTGCTTTTAAGATGCGACAAGGGGCTAGCTTGGAGGAGCTGCTACGGCGTATCCCTGGTATGGAGATTGATGAGGATGGAAAAATCACCTATAATGGTGAGGCGATAGAGCGGATTGAGATGGACGGGCGGTCTTTTTTTGGAAACGATCCACAAATGGCTACGCGCAACCTCCCCTCTGATATGATAAAGAATCTGCAGGTGGTAGATAAGAAGTCGGACGAGGCAAAGCTCACCGGGATGAGCGACGGGGAGAAGGTGAAGGTGCTCAATCTGGAGATAAAGGAGGATAAAAAGCGTGGGTTGCTCTCTAATCTGTCGGCTGGATATGGCACGCAACAGCGGTATACTGCCAATGCCCTTGTCAATCTATTTAATCACGATGCGAGGTACACTATTATCGGCGAGCTGAATAATATTGATGGCGTGCGAAGGGGAAGAGGAGAGGAGACCACCCGTAGGATAGGGGGAAATTATGACGACCTCTTCCTCAATAAAACCCTGAAGGTCAATGCCGAAGCCTTTTATAATAGCCGTGATTTCTCGGTGGATGGCAAGACGATGACGACTCAGTTGCTGGGTGGCGAAAAGGCCAATAACGAGGCGGAGCAGTATCACAACTTTAGGAGGGATGAGGAGGTCAACCTTAATGGTCGCCTGGAGTGGAACCCCCAGGAGTCCACGATGCTGGTCTTTGAGCCTTACTTTAGATATAATTGGAATAAAACGGATAATAGCTCCCAATTTCAGACAACTAACCGCCAGGGTATCGCTATTAATGATGGACAATCGTTGCGAACTAATGATGGAACTTCTTACGAGGTGAATGGGGATCTGCACTTCCGCCATACTTTTAATGAGCTAGGGCGGAATGTTTATGCCCGTCTCTCCTACCGATTTAATGGCTCTGATGGAGAGGGGCTTCAGCTATCTGAGACCAACTTCCGACGGTCTCAGGAGAAGAAGCTACGCGATCAGCAACAACGCTCTTATGACCGTGGAGAGTCGGGACGTTTTCGAGTCGCCTATCTTGAGCCCTTTAGTAAGGAGTGGGCACTTCAATTGATGTATGATGCCAACTTTGGTAGGAGAAAGAGCGATCAATCAACCTTCAATAAGGGTGCTACGGGAGAGTACACGGAGCTAGACCCTATCTACTCAAGGGGGTCGGAGAATAGCTATTTTACCCATAGGATATTAGCGCGCCTGCGTTATAAACTTGCCCCTCGCAGTTACCTCTATGCTGGAATGGGGGTGAACCCAAGTACATCGCATACGATATCTACGCAAGGTGGTGAGGTGACCTTTGATAAGCAACGTACGGTGTGGAATTATGCACCTACCGCGATTTTGGAATACCGACCTTCGGATTCATTGCAAATCAATATCCGCTACAATGGTCGTACCAGTCAACCCTCTATGAGTCAGCTCAACCCTGCAACGATTGTCCTTTCACCGCTTGCTCAGGTGCAAGGTAATCCCGACCTACTCCCCTCTTTTTCGCATAGTGTATGGGGAAGCATCAACTTCAATAGACCTATGGCTCGCCAAAGTCTCAATATGATGTGGGGCTGGAACCTCACCAATAATGCGGTGGCACCGATACAAAAGATTGATGCTACCACAGGGGTGAGGCAGACGAGCTATCAGAATATCAGTGGTAATCAGTCGCTCTTCGGCGGATTTATGATGAGTTTGCCGATGGGTGGAGCTTCGTCGAAGTGGAGTAGTTTCACCTTTGGAAGGGTGCGTTATTCGCGTGATAAGGGGTTTGTCAATGAAGCCCTTAACCGAGCCGATGTGTGGCGACCTATGCTATCTCAGAGAGTTACATGGAGTGGCCCTTGGCTACAAGCGACCGTGGGTGGCTTTGCGATGATGCAGCAGGCGAAGAATAGCATCTCTAAGGAGATGGATAGCCGCACATGGGATTTCAATGCGTTTGGCGAAGCGATAGTCACTTTGCCCTTTGGCCTTTCCTTAACTTCCAAGCTCACCTACCAAGATGCTTCGGGCTATCAAGATCAATTGAAGCGCAACTTTTGGCTCCTCGATGCTTCGGTTAGTTACTCGTTCTTGAAAGAAAAACGTGGCACGTTACAGCTATCAGGCTATGACCTGCTACAGCAACGTACCACGTTTATGAGGCAAATCTCACTGGATCGAATTACAGATAGTGAGGTCAATGGAATTACCTCCTATGTGATGCTGACCTTCTCTTACCGCTTTAATAATATGGGTGCCGATGTCCGGCCTTCAGGGATGAACCGCGGTCAACATTATGGAAGGGGATATAGAAGGCACTGAACTATCTGGTGGGTCGCTTCTCACTCACCAATAGAGCTACAGCGATAATCACCGCACCGATGCCGAGGGTGCTTTGTGCCGTGAGTTGCTCCCCTAGTACGGTAACTCCGACGATCACTGCAGTGAGGGGCTCAAGTACTCCCATAATAGCAGTGGTGGTGGAACCGATGATAGGAATGGCAACAATGAGGAATAAATTGGATATCAATGTAGGCACCAACCCCAATAGGAAGAGTAAGCCCCATGCTCTTGGTGTGGGGGGTAGTTCAAGTGTCTGCTTACCGATAGATAGACCTATAAAGAATAGGGTGCTAAATAGCATCAGGTAAAAGGTGAGTCGCCACTTTGGAATGGTACCAATGGTGGTTTTATTCACCACAATAATATAGACTGCATAGCAGAAACCACTGAAAGCGACTAGTGCGATATCAGTTAGCTTTACTTGCACCCCTTCGCTACCTAAAATCCCCGAAAGTAGTACTACCCCCATAAAAGCGATGACTAGTGAGATGAGCCCACGGCGGGTCATCCGTTGCTTAAAGAATATGAGCATCAGGAGTGCCACCATCAGAGGGTACATAAAGTGGATCACTGTCGCCACGCCCGAGGTCATCACTTTGTAGCCATTGATCAGAAATAGTGCACTACAGAAGTAGAGGGTCGACATAATGAATATGATACGTATGTGCTTGGCTGTCTCCCGAAAGGATATTCGCTTTTGGAGCATTACTAGAGCTACTAGAAGTGTAGCAAAGCCGAAGCGGTAGATGAGAATCGTCTCTGTCTCCATCCCCTCTCTCATGAGTGGGACGGTGAATAGTGGAATCAATCCAAATGTTGCAGACGATAGTAGGCCTGCAATATAGCCTTTAGTACGTTCGTTGGTCATAATGAATCAAATAATGTTGGTTGGCACGGTGCAAAGGAGCGTCGGTGGAGTGGGGTAATGCCTAGCTTTCGGATCCCGAGGAGATGTCGGGGCGTGCCATATCCCATATTGTGCTCCCAGTCGTATCCTGGGTACTCCTCTGCGTATTTTATCATCAAGCTATCTCGGTAAGTCTTGGCTAGGATAGAGGCGGCAGCGATGCTCGCCACCTTGTCGTCGCCTCCCACAATTGTCTCAAAGGGGATGTCGGTCTCGGGCTTAAACTTATTGCCATCTATCAATAGGTATTCAGGCAGTGTAGAGAGTGCCGAGATGGCTTTATTCATTGCTCTGAAGGTGGCTTGGAGGATATTGATCTCGTCAATCTCTGCTGGTGGTACCTCGCTAATGGCATAAGCAAGAGCTTGCTCTTTGATAGCACTTGCTAGCTCCTCTCTACGCTTTGGCGAGAGCTTCTTCGAATCGTGCAGGCCAGAGATAGAGCATTCGGGTGGAAGGATTACTGCGGCTGCCACTACAGGACCTGCCAAGCAGCCTCTGCCCACCTCATCTATCCCCGCCTCTATTCGCTCGGGGATCAACCTATTGGGCAGTTTCATTTTGGATTATTTTGTAGGAGCCTACCTTATGCACAAAAGGGGTCATCGGCTCAATATGAATGATGATGTGCGTCTCCTCTCCAAAGCGTTCCCTCAGAAGCTCTTCCACGCGTATGGTGAGGTCGTGTGCCTCGTAAAGCGGTATGTTCCCATCCACTCTCACGTCCATTTCGATGGCGATGGTATCACTACCAGTCATCCTCGTCCGTAGGTTGTGAGGTAGTTGTATCCCCTCTACACTTTCAGCGATCTGGAGAATCTCCTCCTCAGTCTCTTGGGGTAGGCTTGCCTCTGTGAGCTTGTTGAGTGCTGGGATAGTTACAATTGCACCCATCCGCATTACAAAGCCAGCCACCACAATAGCGGCCACAGGCTCCATTAGCCTAGCCACCCCTCCAAAGGCTATCGCGCACCCAGCTCCTATCAGTACTGCGAGTGAGGTAAATACGTCACTCCTATGGTCCAATGCTTCTGCACGGAGTACCTCGCTACGGGTCTCCTTCGCCTTTTTCATTGTGTAGTGATAGACCCACTCCTTAAGCCCCATCGCAAAGGCAGCTACAGCCAATACTATCCACGAGGGGAGCTCAGGGAGCTCCCCATTGGTGAAGTAGGTAGCAATGGTTGATATACCATCCACCACAATCATCACACCAGCGACAATCATTACTGCCCCGAGCGAAAAGGTGGCCACCGTCTCATACTTACCGTGCCCATAATCGTGGTCCTCATCTTGGGGCTTACCAGATACTTTGAGTAGCAGATAGACTACCAGATTAGAGAGAATATCAGCTAGTGAATTGATACCATCCGCGATGAGGGCAAAGCTATTGCCGAGGATCCCTACCACGAGTTTCAGCGGAGGCAATATCGAATTGACCCAGATGCTGGCGTGGTATGCCTGTACTTTAGCGGTATGATTATCCTTCATTGAAATGGATTATGGCTCTACATTGACTGTAATAGTATCGGACTTCAGCCCCCTAGCTGAGGCTGTTAGCTGCATAGTACCACCCTTTTTACCCGCTTGTACAATGGCAGTGAGCTGTCCGCTAAAGGCAGGTTGCTTATTGCTTTGGAATGGCACAATACAGGTAGCGTCACCATTGGCTGCAGCGTGGAAGCGCCCCGTCCCTTTCGCCTTAAAGGTCACCTCATTAGTGGCAGTTGGCACTACGTTGCCCTCCCGGTCCACTATCTGCACACGCACATAGGCAATATCCTCACCATCCGCCTTGATATAGTCATTCTCCAATGTCATCATGATAGCATATGGCTTGCCCGTAGTCCTAATAGCTCTAGTTGCCACCTCATTACCTCGCTCATCATAAGCCACTACCTTCACTTCACCAGGTTGGTAAACCGTATCCATCCACATCAGGCGGTAGCGTGGTTGTCTTTGCAGTCCATCACGGGGCGTCTCCAGAGATACAGAGAGATCCTTTGTCCGCTTCCCTTGGCTCTTGCCATTGATAAATAGCTCCGCCGTAGGGTAGTTGGTGTAGACAAAGATAGGAGTCACCTCCCCTTCGCGTCCTTGCCAATTCCAATGCGGAAGGATGTGGAGTGTCTCTTCGCCCTTATTCCAATGCGAGCGATAAAGATAAAACCGATCCTTCTCAATCCCCGCCAAGTCCACTGCTCCGAAGTAAGAGGAGTGACTAGGCCACTCTGTGTAGTAAGGAGTTGGCTCACCAATATAGTCAATACCAGTCCAAATAAACTCTCCAATCGTGTAAGGTAGGTCCTCTTGATTGAGGAAGTCGTCCTCTGGTAGATTGCTCCATCCGCAATGCTCTACATCATAGCTACTGCACTGCTGGTCGGGGTACTTGGCCATAGACTTCCGCTCTACAGGGAATTTGTAGATGCCACGAGAAGAGAGCGTAGAGGTGGTCTCGGCACCTAGTATCAGCCGCTGTGGCAATTGCTCATACGCCTCTTGGTACTGCCAATTGTAGTAGTTGAAGCCTGCTAAATCCATAATCGTAGCAAAGTTATTCTTCACCGCTCCTAGAGGGTTGTTCATACCGACTGTCACGGGGCGAGTAGGGTCTTCGCGATGCAGTACACTCTGTAGGAAGTATGCCACCTTATTACCGCCAGGGGTCACTTGCTCATCTATCTCATTACCGATGCTCCACATCACGATAGAAGGGTCGTTGCGGAAAGCTCTCGCAAGATTGGTCAGGTCTCGATCCGCCCACTGCTCAAAGTAGAGGTGGTAACCATTCTTCACCTTAGGGCGTGCCCACTCATCAAAGCTCTCAGCCATCACCATCATCCCCATCTCGTTGCAAGCTTCAATCAACTCTGGGGCTGGCATATTGTGCGAAGTGCGAATAGCATTCACACCCATATCCTTCATCAGTCGAATCTGCCTCTCATATCCCCTCTTGTGGCTTGCTCCGCCCAATGGGCCTAGGTCGTGATGCAAACAGACGCCCTGAATCATCACCTTATTGCCATTGAGGTAAAAGCCGTCATCGGGGCGTAGTTCAATGGTCCTCACCCCGAATCTCGTCTGGTAGCTATCCACCAGCTCGCCATCTACAAATACCTGAGTAAGGGCAGTGTATAGGTTGGGCTCATTGAGATCCCATAGCTTGGGGTGTTGGAGCTTGATATTCTGCTCCAGTAGATTTCCCATTAGCTCGCTGCCAGAATTCTCCATTACCGCCACCTCATTTCCTCCTTCAAGAAGTGCAGTACGGATAGAGATCCTTTCAGGCTCGATAGCGGTATGGTTTTCGAGTGTCGTCTTGATATTCACCTGTGCCCACTCCTTGTCTACTCTGGGTGTAGTGATCTGAGTGCCCCATTCGGCTACCTTTACTCCAGAGGCAAAGGTAACCCATACATTGCGGTATAGCCCGGCACCAGGGTACCAGCGAGAAGTCTCATCGGGGTTCTCTAGTCGAATGGCAATGCTCTGAAGCTTCTCTTCTGGGTTGATATAATCAGTGATATCCAGCTGAAACGGACTGTATCCATAAGACCAGTAGATCGCCTCCTTCCCATTGATAAAGACCCGTGCATTGCTCATCGCTCCATCTATTCGAAGATAGGTGCGGTCAGAGCTCTGGTAGCCCTCCTTTAGGGCAAAGGTGTTGCGGTACCAACCAACTCCCACGTGGGGTAGTCCACCCGTACGAGCTACGTGGTAAATAGGTGTATTCTGACCATCTTGCGAAATGGCTAAAAACTGCTTATCTATCTCTGGACTATAAGGACCGTAGATGGCCCAATCGTGTGGCACCACCACTTGTGACCACTTGCTATCATCGTACTTGGGGTTGCTAAAAGCCTTTTGGTCCTCCCGAGTGAAATGCCACCCCTCTCTCAGACGGAGCACCTCTCTAGGAGTAAGGCTGGTATCGAGTTTGTTTTGTCCAAAGCTCGGTAGAGCCGTTGCTGTGATAGCTAGGAGAGCCACAGCCAGTGATAGATAATGTCGCATACGTTTCCTAATATATGTTCCTTAATAACTATCTGCAAATATACCCATTTTTACCGACCTTCTCTCCCCATAATAAAAAGGCAGTCTCGGCTAATGTCGAGACTGCCTTTTTGTTGCTAATACAGCAAAGGAGAGTTTACTTGCGTACCAGTGTAGCTAGGAGCTTGCGGTGGTCATCAAGTAGGTAAAGTTCACCACTTTCAGAGATGGTAAAGTGCTCTACTTTGTCGAGCAGTTGCGTGAATTGCTTCTCAATATCCATGTGCTCGCAGAGGGCTAGGGTGCTAGCGAGGTCATCGAATTCGATCTCCGTAGCATCAAAGTCATCGTCAGTAGGATCGTCGAACTCGAGGTTGCCCATGTAGTCATTGCAACCAAAGTTCCCTGCGAAGCGATTCTTAGCAATGTCAAATGAAAGGGTCAGGCTCACCTCAGTCATCTCTTTCTCCCCGATCTTTAGAACCCTCCACTCGCCATCGAGTTGCTCCTTCGGAACGGCCTTAAAGAAGTCCGCTACCTCATCAGTCACTACGGCAGTTTCAGTAGTGGTGGTTGCTGTTTGCTCGTTATTTGTCTTTTGCTTGCTATTGCAGCTACTTAGAGCGATACCTGCGAGTGCAATTCCTAGATAGATAAGATACTTTCTCATAATTGTTTTGTTGTTGTTATTTGTTAGTTGAGAATGTTGCACGAAGGATGAGATGCAAGGCGCTGAGGATGAGGGCGAAGGGAGCGTACTCACGTACGTGACCTAGGCGAATTCCGAAAGCAACGAAGCAGATCGCCTTCGTGCAACAGCCTCTAGTTAATTCCTATTCCTTTGTATGCCAATCCGAGAGCCTCTAGCTCCTCAGCTGGATAGATATTTCGTCCATCGACCACAAGGTTTCCACGCATCAGCTCCTTGACACGCTTCCAATTGGGAAGCCTAAATTGCTTCCACTCGGTCAGTAGAATAAGGGCATCTGCCCCCTCTACTACATCATATATATCTTGGCCGTAAGCCACTTGTGGAGGCAAGATATTGCGTGCATTCTCAATGGCGATTGGATCAAAAGCGGATACCTCTGCCCCTGCCTTGATCAGCTCATTAATCACCACGATAGAGGGTGCTTGTCGCATATCATCCGTCTCAGGCTTAAAAGCCAGTCCCCATACTGCCACCTTTTTCCCCTTGAGGTCGCCTAGGTGCTCTACCACTTTTTCGTAGGGGCGTAGCTTCTGCCACTCATTCACCTTATGCACCTGCTCAATAATGGTCAGTGGCCGGCCATGCTCACGGCCAGTGCTGGCGAGTGCCTGTACATCCTTTGGAAAGCAAGAGCCCCCATAGCC
Source organism: Porphyromonas sp. HMSC077F02 (assembly GCF_001815465.1). NCBI lineage: Bacteria > Pseudomonadati > Bacteroidota > Bacteroidia > Bacteroidales > Porphyromonadaceae > Porphyromonas > Porphyromonas sp. HMSC077F02. The sequence continues at coordinate 25,910 of NZ_KV820629.1, forward strand.
ACAGCCGGGGTACAAAAAGGCCTTGCCGATGCGTTTGTCCGAACCCATACCCTCCCGAACAAGAGAGATGTCGGCTCCAATTGCCTCTGCAAGGTTGGCCAGCTCGTTCATAAAACTGATGCGAGTGGCGAGCATCGCATTGGAGGCATACTTAGTGAGCTCCGAAGAGTGGATATCCATGCTGATGACACGATAATTATTAAGAAGAAAGGGTCTGTAGAGCCGATGCAACAGCTCCTTGGCATAGTCGCTTTTATACCCCACAACTACACGGTCGGGGCTCATAAAGTCTTTGATCGCTGCCCCCTCCTTTAAGAATTCAGGGTTGTTTGCCATGTCTAGCTCGAGTGTTGCGAGCCCTCGCTTGGCATACCCCGCCCTTATTATCTCCTCCACCCGATCTGTAGTCCCCACTGGTATGGTGCTCTTGGTCACCACCAATAAGTGCTTGGTGGCCAATTGTCCTATCTCCTTGGCTACAGCAAATACATACTGAAGGTCGGCTTCCCCGCCCTCACCAGTAGGGGTGCCGACAGCAATAAAGAGGATGTCAACCTTATTGATCACCTCTCCCAAGTCTGTGTAAAAGGAGAGGCGTCCTTGCGCTCTATTCTTAGCCACTAGCTCGGCCAGCCCTGGCTCGTATATTGGTATTTCGCCCCTTCTGAGTGCTTCAATCTTGGTTTGATCCTTATCAATGCAGCAGACATTTACCCCCATCTCCGCAAAGCAAGTGCCACTCACTAGCCCCACATATCCTGTGCCAATAATCGCAATATTCATACTTACTTCTCTACCTCGTATTTACAATAGTTGCACTAAGGTACCAAGAATATATTGATTAATCCACTATAGTAGCCCTCTACCTAGGAGTGACGCATGAGAAAGTTCTTACCGTATGGTTTATAGCAGGGGTTCTTACTATAGGGCGATTAATCGGGAGTGCCTAATCGGACGAGTCGGACAGGTCGGACGAGTCGGAGGTAGTGGTCGGGCGAAAAGTTTAGTTGCAACTAAGCGTTTGCTTTGTTGCAACTCGCCGTTTGCTTAGTTGCAACTCGTCGATTGCTTAGTTGCATCTCAGTTTTGGCTGTGATCGCCTATTGTTATTTCTGCTGGTGGGTGGCGTGTTGCGTGTTGTGGAAAATAAATCTTAATTTTTATTGTTTTTGTGTTTCTTTTGGGTACCTTTGCAGAAAGCAGATAGGTATGTCCACTTGTGTACGATGAGTGGCTATTTAATAGGGAATTTGGTGAGAATCCAAAACAGTTCCTGCTACCGTAATGTCTTGAGGAGGTAGGTTGCCTCCGCCTTTCAGATATTCTCTGAAGCCACTGGGTTAACTCTGGGAAGGCTTTTCTGTTAAAAGGGATAAGACTAAGTCGGGAGACCTGCCTACTTGCCGAGTGTTTTTTTTATGGATACTCTTGGCTCAGGAACAGGCTAGTATCCGTGTATGTTTTTATTGTTATTATATTATGTGCTCACGTAAAATGTGGAGTGTATGGTGCGTGTTTGGGTGCCTGCTTTGCTGTACTCTTTATGGGGTAGATGCAGAGGCTCAGTCGCTTCCTAAGGATTCTATTCAGCTCTCGGATCAGCTGGAGGAGGTGGTGGTGACAGGAACAGGTACCCGCCATTATAGTGCGGTAGCACCAGTGCGTACAGAGGTGGTGTCGAAGCAAGACTTGATCAGTATTTCGGGGCACAATCTCGATGGTATCCTCACTACGATATCCCCTTCATTTGATGCTCTGAATAGTGGTATGGGAAGTGGAATCACTCTTGGCGGGCTAGGCAATAGCTACATTTTGGTGCTGGTGAATGGCCGTAGGCTACATGGCGATGTGGGTGGTCAAAATGACCTCGGCAAGATTAGTGCTTCTATGATAGAGAAGATCGAGATCGTCAAGGGGGCAGCCTCTACGCTCTATGGATCGGATGCCATTGCGGGTGTGATCAATATCATCACCAAGGACTATACCGATACACCACTTTCAGTAGTCAATAGCACACGCCTAGGTTCGTATGGGCAATGGCAGCAGAATAATACCATTGCATGGGGGTACAAGACCTTTTCTAGCGTGACCCAATACTCTGGTGACAGGAGCAATGGTTGGCAAAATAGCACGCAGGAGCTTTACCGGAAGGAACTCTACGAAAATAGCACTACGGAGACTACTAGTGCCTTTTATAATCATCGTATCCAACAAGAGATCGCTTGGCGACCCAATAGGCAGTGGGAGGTGCGTGGCACAGGTATGCTCTACAAAAAGCGTATTTATCACAAGCCAGGGGGTCCACGGTGGAGACAGTTCAACCTGAGATACAATGACCAGGCAGCCAGTGTGGAGACCACCTACCGACCAAGTGCCTACCAGACCTTTAATCTCTTAGCTAGCTTTGACCGACACGCCTACCACTATGATTATTACAGTCGGTACCTAGATGAGTATTTACAGCCTGAGGTCCTAGATGATGGTAGGCTACATTATGTGCCGATGCCATTTTATTATCAGCCTGGAGAGTCGTCTTTGGAGAGCGACCAACGCCAATACCTACTTCATGCCAAGGGCTCTATGTACTTTGGCACGGACCATCAAGCTACCTTTGGTGTGGAGGGGATTGTGGACCATTTGATTGCTCCCAATCGTATGCCCAATGGCTCAGGATCGGCCTATACCCTCTCGGCTTATGCTCAGGATGAGTGGCAGGTAACTCCTCTATTTAATGTCACGGGTGGCGTGAGGTATTTATACCATAAAGCATTTGGTAGCCATATCACTCCAAAGCTCTCCCTGCAATACCGTTTTGGGGAGAGTGGGTTGCAACTCCGTGGTACCTATGGTCGAGGGTTCAAAACTCCAACCATTAAGGAGATCTACTACGAATATCAGCGGACGATGATGAGTAAACTAAGGGTCTATCTGGGTAATCCCGACCTGAAGCCTCAAGTATCAGACTACTTCTCTCTAGGCTTTAGCTATGACCCTAGCAAGAAGCTCTCGATGCATCTATACGGCTCTTATAATCAGCTCAATAATATGATTACCCTAATCCCAGTTCCATTGCCTTCTAAATACCAAAGCGATGAAGGGCGAGAGCTAGATGGTGCCATGCAGTATATCAATGCTGAGGATGCCAAGATATGGGAGCTGGAGTATGCCATGACGTGGGCACCAGTGAAGTATCTGAAGCTCTCTATGGGCTACACGCTCAGCAATACCAGTACCCATGTGTATGATTCGGAGCTCACCAAAAAGGGCGATGGCAAGCCGGTGATCGTGGAGCGGCCAATAGACGGCACCTCGAAGCATAAGGGGACGGTAGGAGCCACCTACACGCTTCGCAAAAAGCACTACGACCTTGTGGCAGGGCTACATGGTAGGCTTCAGACAGATAGATACTATGCCTACTATGGCGATGCCCCTGGCTTTGCACTTTGGAACCTCACCACTACCCACCGATTTAAGTATTGGAAGCAGTGGAATCTCCAGCTGACGCTCGGAGTAAATAATATCTTTGACTACAAGGAGACCCATCCCTATGGGCTCAACTTCGGGACAAAGACGCCTGGACGTACCTACTTCGCTACGGTGAAGATAGGCTTTGACCAAAAGAAGGATTAATGATTTTCTAATAAACTTTTAACTACAAGAATTATGAAGAAGTACTACAACTTGTTGCTGACGCTAGTCGCTCTAGCTATGACAGCAATGGCATTTACTGCCTGTGATGAGGAGGTAAAAGCTCCTACACAAAACCCTGCCGATGCTTTTCCAAAAAAGCACGACACCGCTCTGCTACTTGTTACCTTTGGCTCTACCTATGATGTACCACAGCAAACCTTTGATAAGCAAAAGGCATTTTTCCAAAATCAATTCCCCAATACCGACCTTTACCTCTCCTATACTTCTAGGATTATTATTAACCGTATGCAGGCTCAAGGAAAGGAGTTTATTCCACCTGCAATGTGGATGCAAAGCTTCTTGAAGAAGAACTACAAGAATGTCCATGTACAGTCTTTCCACGTTATCCCAGGTGAGGAGTTTACACTTCTAAGGGATGCTTATGTGAAGAAGGAGTACAACGTAAAGTTGGTTGATGATCGAAAAGGTCGTAATGATGCTGTGCTAGGTCACCCTCTTCTCTACTCTAAAGAGGATATCCAAAAGGTAGCTAAGATCCTAGTGGACGATCATAAGGAGCATATCCAGAAGGGTGAGGCAGTCGCCTTTATGGGTCACGGTAACCCTGAGGAGAACTACGAGTATGCCAACCAAAAGTATAAGATGCTAGAGCAAGAGATGCAAAAGTATGCACTGGCAACTTACAAACATGACTATGTATATGTAGCTACTGTAGACTATCCAGCAATGCTATTTGACTACCTCGTTGGTGAACTAAAGATGGTAGAGGATAAAGTAGCTAATAAGAAAATCCATCTACAACCTCTTATGACCATCGTAGGTGACCACGCTAATAATGATATGGCTGGAGATTACGAGAAAGGCGAGGCTGATGAAGACCAGAGCTGGAAGTGGCAATTGGAAAAGAAAGGCTGGAAGGTGGAGACACATATGAAGGGCCTTGGCGACTATAAGGAGATCAACAATATTTACCTTGAGCACCTCAAAGCGGCTATTGCTGATGGAAATAAGGAGTAACCCTCCTATTGACTGATAATAATAAGGGCGAGCACCAATTGGTGCCCGCCCTTACTCGTTTCCTCCTTTTGCATAAAGGGCAGAGCGATAAAAGAGATAGCCATTAGTTAGTTAGGCGGAATCCTTGATTATTCTATGAATATCATAGAATCTATTGGGGGCAATAAGGAGGCCTAAAAATACTGTTCAATACTATTATAGATTGTTAGGAGTAAAATCCTATTTACAGCTTGAGTATCAACAGTATTTATTCAACTAATGGCTATCAAGTTATGAACAAAAATGTACTCGCAAAGTTATCAATAATAACTCAAGAAATCAACTTTTCCCTAAACCTATTCAGGGTTTACGCTATAAAAAGGTCTTGTCAAGGTGGTATTCATGTCTATGGATAAGGACCTCCGCAGGAGGTTTCAATAAAGCACCCGCTAGGGTGCCATTCAGCTAGCCCCCGGTCAAGGCTCGTAGAGCCGAAGACCGGCGGGGAAATAGTGCGATATTATCAATCGACCCTTGTGGTCGCACTCGCAATAAGTTGTGCGACCACAAGGGTCGTATGGTTTGTGTACACCACCTCCCCGCCGGTCGTTCGGGGCTTTCGCCCCTCCGACACGGGGGCTATCTGAATGGCACCCTGGCGGGTGCGTTTGTGGGAACCTCCTGCGGAGGTCCTTTCCCCATAGACACTCCAATGAATACCACACGGACTTTTCTAATGCGTCATCCAAGTGTGGTGGCACAGGGGTTCAAGTGGTGTCGTAACAATTTGGTATCTTTGCAACGGCTTTAGGAGCTTTTATTTTGGAGAAACTGAGAGAGTAAGAGCGTATGAGTCCGAAAGCGTGCCGCTGGTGTAGCGTGCTACACGAGAGGAAAGTCTGGGCCACAAAGAGCACTACACTTCCTAACGGGAAGCTATCGTGAGGTAGATGAGCATAACAGAAAATAACCGCCACGTGGCTTTGCACTGAGTGCAAACTTCACAGGTAAGGGTGAAAAGGTGGGGTAAGAGCCCACCGAGCTGATAGTGATATCGAGCTGCAGTATGCATTGTGGGTGGAAAGGTCGCGTATACCAGCGCTTGTAGGGTGGCTCGCCCGATGCTGGGGGGTAGACCGATAGAGCCTAGGGGTGACTCTAGGTCTAGATAGATGGCAAGCAGCCTTATCCCTAGGGAGAAGGCAGACAGAACCCGGCTTATTGAGGACTCATACGTTTTTTCTTTACTCATTATATATATAGGAAGTATTGAATGAGAAATCAAGAGGAGGATATCAACCAAAGGCTGGAAAAGATCCAAGAGGAGAGAAGTAAGAGGGAATCAAAAAATTCCGTCTTTAATCGTCTCGGCAAGTGGTTTGGCAATGCCTATAATTTTATCACGAGTGATATGTGGCGGCTTTATGACGCCGAGATGAAAGGGGTGTCGGGCTTTTTCGTGCGTATCCTAAGGGTGCTTTATATCTCAGTAAAGGAGTTTATCGATGGGTCGGTGGCCCAGAAGTCCTCCGCCCTCACTTATACCACGCTACTGGCATTGGTGCCTACGCTCGCTATTATCCTTAGTGTGGCCGCTGGCTTTGGGATGCAGGCCTCGGTGCAGCGTGCCCTCTACGATGCTTTCCCAGCCCATCAGATGGAGCTCACTACAGCCTTTGATTTTGTGGAGTCGTACCTAGCTGAGATCCAGAGTAGCGTGCTGATTATTGTGGGCCTTATTGTATTGATTTACACGGTATTTAGTATGCTACTGACGGTGGAGAGTGTTTTCAACCAGATTTGGCAGATCAAAGACTCCCGCCCTATTAGCAAGAGTCTAATCGGTTACTTTGCCGCTATTGTGATCGTGCCCATCTCACTGATTGCCATCTCATTTTCCAACATCTTTATCGGCTCGCTTAGTTCTATTGAGCTACTTGGTACGATTAGTATTGCTCCAGTTGTCACCACGCTACTGAAGGTGCTTCCTTTTGTGGTGATTATATTGATTCTTACCGCCCTCTATATGCTACTCCCCAATACGCGGGTGAAGTTTCTACCCGCTTTTGCTTCGGCGGTCTTGGCTGGAGCAGCTTTTCAGATTTTTCAGATGGTCTATATCTCGGGGCAGTTATGGGTTTCTAAGTACAATAGCATCTACGGAAGTGTCGCTGCGATCCCCCTACTGATGCTCTTTATGCAATTCTCGTGGACCATCATCCTCTTTGGGGCACAGCTGAGCTATGCTATACAAAATGTAAAGCAATATGTATTTAGGAAGGAGAGTGAGCGCATTAGCCGACGCTTTAGAGACCTTGTAGCCCTGATCATTATGAAGAAGATATGCAAGGCCTTCAGGCACGAGGGTGAGTCGTATAGTGCTGATCTACTAGCGGGTGAGACCGACCTGCCGATAGTGATTGTGCAAGATACTCTAGATAAGCTAGTTGCCTGTCGCCTTCTAGTGGCAATAGAGTCGAAAAAGTCCAGCCAGCCTGTTACCTATGCACCTGCTTCCGAGATTACCTCTATTACGATCAAGAGGGTGCTCACAGCGATGGATCGACTTGGTTCGGAGAACTTCCGAATGGATATTTACGATGAGTATGCCCAGGAGTGGGAGGCCATACGATTAGCTCGACAACTACCCTTTACTGAGCTCGAACAACCCGTAGTAGACATTGATAATATCAAGGGAATGGGGGAGTAGAGATAAATTCGTAAGAAAGGATATTTGATATAGTCCTAAAAAATTGCTAACTTCGCAAACCAAATGGGTACACTTCGAAATAGGGTGCACCAACGGTGACGATAGATGTGGAACATGTAAACAAACATTAGTATATATATGGCAGTATTAGAAAAGATTAGAAGCAGGGCAGTCATCCTAGTGATAGCCATCGGCTTGGGTCTCTTTGCCTTTATCTTTGGGGATGTGGGCAATTGGTTTTCGTCGCTTTATCGCGACAGCGAGATGGATGCTTTCATCGTCAATGGCAATAAGGTGAAGATCCAAGACTATGAGCAGGCAGTGAGCCAAACAATGGAGCAGTACAAGCAGATGAACCGCAACCTAAGTGAGGCGGAGACTCAGCAAGTACGCAATATGGTCTATCAGACAATGGTGAGCAAGCAAATACTCTCCGAAGAGGCTGATAAGATTGGTCTCACAGTGACTCCTGCAGAGACATTTGACCTAGTGCAAGGGGATAATCTATCTCCAATGATCCTACAGAGTGGGCTATTCACTAATCCCGAGACGGGGCTCTTTGATAGGGCTGCTCTTCTCAATTTCCTTAAGCAGATCAAGACAAAGGGAGCCACTCCTCAAGAGCAGGCACTCATTGATCAGTATAAGGCCATTTGGGTACAGCTAGAGGATGATATTCGCTCTAATAAGCTAGGTGAGAAGTACACTAGTCTGATATCGGGTGCCGTAGTAGCCAACAAGCTAGAGCTAGCCTACTATACCAAGGCTAATAGCGTAGCGGCTGACCTCGCTTATGTACAGCAAAGCGTAGCTCAAGCTCCTGATGCAGATGTCCAAGTGACGGACGCAGATATCAAGGCTTATTACGATAGCCATAAGGAGCTATTTGCTTCACAAAATGGCGGTGCTGACCTCGATGTGATCTATGCTACTATTACTCCATCGGCTAGCGATGTGGAGTCGGCGAAGAGTGATATTGCCGAGGCGGAGAAGGCACTTAAGGCAGGAGAGAACCCAGCCAACGTTTTGGAGGACTACTCTGATGTGAAGTACGTTGATTACTATCTTCCAATTGGTGAATTTAATAATCCTATCTTCCCTGCTGACTTTGCTGCGTTCCTTGAGTCGGCTCCAGTAGGAGAGGTTTCTCAGGTTTATGACCTTGGACAGTCTGTAAGTGTGGCAAAACTATTGGATAAGAAGGTTTCGCCAGAGATGCTGAGAGTAAGCCACATCATGCTGGCACCTGCACAAGCTGGACAGCCAACTGTAGATAGCCTTCTCACTGTACTGAAAGCCGATCCAAGTCAATTTGCCACTTTGGCTGCTAATTATTCGATCGATACCAATACCAAGACCAATGGTGGAGAGATCACTTGGCTCAATGAGGCCACTGCAGCTCAATATCTTGGTGCAGACTTTAGCGATGCTATTTACAAGGCAACCGTTGGAGTGCCCTTTGCATTTAAGTCGCAATATGGTGAGCATATTGTGCTTGTAAACGAAGCTAAGGACAATGTGGCTAAGTACAAGGTGGCCTTTGCACAGCGAAATATCGTGGCAAGCAATGAGACACAGACTGCTCTCTACAATGATATCAGTAGCTTCATTGCTCAGAACATGGATAAAGATATTGATTCATTGGCACTCAATAAGGGATATCAGGTGCTTCCAAATGTTAAGGTGAGTGCAGACCAGCCTATGCTTACTCAGGGCATCGAGAATAGCCGTTCGCTAGTTAAGTGGGCAATGTCGGCTAAGCCAGGTGAGGTCAGCGATATCACGGAGTGTGGAGATAAGTGGGTATTTGTGCGTCTCAACTCTTCATTTACCGATAAGGTGATCCCACTAGCAATGGTAAAGGATCAAGTAACTGATATCGTACGTGACGAGAAGAAGGTAGAGGCAATGTATGCGCAACTTACAGGTGCTAAGTACAGCAATCTCGAGGCCTTTGCAGAGCAGCTACATAGCCAGGTCGACACCCTCAGCACGGTGAAGTTCAATACTACACGATTGGCAGGTATCGGCTACGAGCCAGCTATCAATGCTGCAGCTGCTTATGCTCCAGTAGAGAGTCTACAGCCACTCAAGGGAGTGCGTAGTGTCTACCTCGTTAAGGCTCTGAATCGTACTGAGGATCCAACTACGGATGCAGACGCTAAGGGGCTACTCGATGCTGAGCGTAAGGGTATAGTTCGCTCACAGGCACTTACCTATATTATCCAGAAGTCGGATATTAAAGACCGCAGATACAAGTTTCAGTAATCTTTAATCCGACACTTGTCAATACATAGAGACACCTTAGACCTAGGTCTAGGGTGTCTCTCATTTTATATTCAACTTATATTCTATGTAACTCAAAAAAAACTTTGGCGACTTCTTTGGCAGATTGAAATATTTATAGTACCTTTGCAAAGCTAAAGCAAAAAGAAGACATATCGGATCCTTAGCTCAGTTGGTTTAGAGCATCTGCCTTACAAGCAGAGGGTCGAAGGTTCGAATCCTTCAGGGTCCACTCATAATGATCGTTTTTTCCACTGTACTTACTAATGGGAGTACAGTGGTTTTTTTATCTCTCCATTCCCTTTTCTGTCTTCTTTAAGAAGAGACAATTGTTGAAGACGATCAGCGGAGTTGCTTTTTGAATTTCCAAATAAGTGGTAGAGTAGAGGAATAGCGCATAAAAGGGAGGAGGTTGGGGGAAGGTTCGTCTTCATTGAACTTTTTTGATTACTTTTGTAGAATAATTATGGGCTTTGCCCACCATTAAACTAGGTATACCCAATGAAATTAAGAAGAGTGATATTGCTGGCTGTGATAGCCTTTGGTGGTTGCCTCCTCTCGCAGGCGCAGATAGCGAGGAGTGGCGAGCGACCAACGGAGAGTGGTGGCTTGCGTATGGCGGAGCTACTACAGTTGCCCACCTATCGGGCACCACAATTTGACCAGGACTCCGCACGGCTAGAGATGGAGCAAAGTTCTGCTGACCTTCGGGCTTACCTCTTTGCGCATACGATAGAGGTGGGCTTGGATATTATCCAAGATGGAGAGCACACTCAGTGGAGTGATGGCACCGAGGTATGGCGGTATCGTGTTCGATCTCAAGGGGCCAAGAGTTTGGGCTTTTTCTTTGACCAGTGGAAGCTTCCTAGGGGGGCTTATCTATATATTTATAGTACTTTGGATCCTACACGGTGCCTTGGTGGCTTTGGGTGGGAAAATAATAACGAGCGTGCCTCTCTGCCAATTCAGCCTATCTTAGCTGATGATGTGGTGATAGAGCTACAAGCACCTAAGGGTAGCCGACCACGTATGCACTTGAAGGAGCTGTACCATGGTGTTCGCTCCATTGAGGGACTGCTGAGGTATAGTAATCCTCAGGTTGGTTCTCCTAGAAATTTGGCTTGTACACCTGAAGTGGCGTGCTACCCTGAATATCAGGATGTAGCAAGGAGTGTCGTGGTGGTAGTTACTGGGTCAGGGTATTTAGGAACAGGTGTTCTGGTCAATAATACGAGTAGTGATGGTCGTCCGCTAATTCTTACTGCTTCACATGTGATGGAGGCCAACTTTAGTAATGGTATACTCTCTCCTAAGAGGCTGGAGGAGGAAGCGGAAAAATCGGTTTTCTTCTTTAATTATCAGACTCCTATGTGCGATTCTGGTATCCAGCCAAGTGCCACTCAGAGCATTGCGAGTGCCAAGATGTTGGGGTGTCATCCCTTTACCGATGTGGCATTGCTGGAGTTGGATACTATTCCACCAACGGATTACCAAGCATACTATGCTGGATGGAATGCAGAGCCTAAGATGGACGTAGCACATGCCAATATCCATCATCCGTATGGCTATACCAAGCGGATTAACCTCGCTCTATCTCCACTTAACTACTCTACCTATTCGGGTTCAGGACTACCTTTTGGCGAGAACCAGCACATCAAGGTGCCTTTTTGGGATCTTGGTACCACCGCCTCAGGCTCTTCGGGGTCACCACTCTTGGACCCCGAGCATAGGATTACTGGAGTGTTATCGGGTGGAGAATCATATTGCGGTAATCGCAGCCACGACTTCTTTGCCTCCCTACAGAGGGTATGGGAGTCGGAAGATGCGGAGGCGAGGAAGATTGTAGCCGCGCTTGACCCTACTGGTGCTAGAGCTACCACTTGTGCCGGTAAGGGAGCTAGCCAAGGGGGGGAGCAAGCTCCAGTGCGGCTCACCAATATGCGCATTGCTCCAAGTAATACCCGTGTGATAGAGCTACTTCCTCAGTTGGATAGGGCTAAGCTCTTGGGTAGCGACCAAGGGGTACAGGAGATTGGGGAGAGCTACCGAATGGCTGCTGGTAGCAAGGTGTATGGCGTTTATGTGATGCTATCAGGAGAGGCACAGTCGGGAGATGAACTGGTGGTCAATATTTATGGTAATGACGGAGCCACTCATCTTGGTAGCCAGGTGATCTCACTGAAGTCTTTGGTGACAGATCCGAAGAATAAAGGGCAACAAGTACCAGGTGCCTTTAAGGAGATCTACCTCAGTCTGCCATCTCCTGTGGAGGTTACCACAGATCAGGTGCTTTGCTTCGCGATCCCTACCGCCACCATCCCTCAGGGTATTTCGGTGGTGCACCAACAGCATTCCGACCTTGCTACTAATAGCGCCATGTGGCGAGTGGCGAATGAGTGGCAGCCCTATACGAAGTACCAGCAGAGTGGAGGGCTTACTCTATGGGTGGATCCGGTTGTGAGTAATGCGACACTCAAGTCACCTACACTAGCAGAGCCACGCCTAAAGATTACACCACTCAATGGTGAGCAGATGCTACTGAAGATTAATGACCCCTCAGGGTCTGCCACCTATTCTCTCCAGGCTTATAGCTTGTTGGGAGAGCCAATCTACAGTGACCAGTGTGAGGGTAGTGACTTCTTTGTCTTCCCTCGTAATATGTTTGAGGGCTTGGGAGTGGTGATTCTCCGAGTGTCGGGTGATGGCTGGCAAGAGTCGGTGAAAGCTCTTTTCCCTAAGAATTAAGTGTACATATAAATTATAGATATAGCAGCGATGAAGCGAAACAATTTTCTACTCCTATTACTCTCACTCAGTGTGGGACTACTTTCGATGGTAGGGTGCAGTAAGAGTGATGAGCAATTTAGAGTACAAGGAACTATTTCGGAGTCGGAGGGACAAACCCTTTACTTGGAGTATCAGGGGCTGACTGGAGCGGAGTTGATTGATTCTACCGTGCTACAGCGTAAGGGTAGTTATCGATTTGATGTGCCACTGCCCGAGTATCCTGATTTCTATCGGCTAAGGCTTGGTAAGCAGGTGATTCCGATGGCAATTGATACCATCCCCTCTACCACTACTATCAATGGTGACTCAAGGAATTTCGCTACTAGCTACTCTGTAGAAGGGAACCAGGCTACGTCGCAAATCCGAGAGGTATGGTTGGCTCTTTTGGATGCCAATGTGTCTCTCTCTAAGCTTGAAGGATCATCTCTAAGTAGCCCAGAGCTATATGTGGCACAGCGGGATAGTATATTCGATAGCTACAAGGAGGTGGCTCGAAAGTATATCTATAGCAATCCTCGGTCGCCCGTCGCTTACTTTGCTCTATTTCAGCAGGTAGATGGCAACTTGGTATTCAATCCGTATGATAAAACCGACTCCAAAGCCTTTGCAGCTATCGCTAATATCTACAATACTTTTCAGCCCGAAAATCCACGTACTAAGCATCTGTATGACCTTGCACTACGCTCGATTGCGGTGGTCAGGCAGCAAGAGAGAGGTGAGGAGGTACAAGGGAGTAGTACTGAACTATTGAAAGCTGCTGGAGTGGAGGAGACCTCGTATATCGACTTTACGCTACCTGATAGAGAGGGTAGGGAGGTGACGCTCTCGAGTGTCGTGGCAGGTCGGAATGTCCTCCTTGCTTTTTCTACGATGCAGGCCAATTGGTCGGCAGAGTTCAATAGCGCACTTGCGGAGCTTTATAGCCAGTATGGCACCCGTGGTTTGGAAATCGTACAGGTGGGGTTGGACACCGACCCACATATTTGGATTAGTGCCACGAAAGCGCTCCCATGGATCAACCTACAGGATCGTGACGGAAGCTACTCTAAGTTGGTGGGCTACTACAACCTTTACCGCCTACCTTCGCTCTTCTTGATTACTAAGGGGGGTGGTGAATTGCATCGTATTGAGAGCGTTGCACAGTTGGAGCAGCTCCTTAAGTAGTTGCAAGGTATTGGAAGGAGCCGAAAGCTTCGCTAAAATGTGTATATTTGCAGTCAAGCCTTGACAATAATAGTGTATGATTTTTGATATCAAGAAACAAGCAAGGAGGGTAGCTAGCTACTTTGGGTCGGAAAAGGAGGGGCGTGGACTGACTCTAGTGCGTGTCACTGATAAAAGTGAGCTCAAGGAATTTGTGCAGTTTAATCTAGACTTGTACAAGGACAATCCCAATCATGTCCCCGACCTTATCGGCGATGAGTTGAAATCGCTATCGCGAGAGAGTAACCCCGCTTTTGCCTTTTCTGAGGCCGACCTATTTATGGTGAAGCGTGGGGGTGAAGTGGTCGGTAGGATTGCCGGTATCATCAACCACCGTGCCAATAAAAAGTGGACGCAGAATAGAGCTCGCTTTGGATGGGTGGACTTTATTGATGATGATGAAGTGGTAGACCTACTCTTTGATACCGTAGAGGCATGGGCTAGAGAGCGAGGTTGTGACGAGATACATGGGCCGATGGGATTTACCGACCTTGATAAGGAGGGAATGCTGATAGAGGGTTTTGACCAAATGGGTACGATGATTACGATCTACAATTACCCCTACTATCCCAAGCAATTGGCTCGCCGTGGATATGAAAAGGATATTGACTGGCTGGAGTACAAAATATATATCCCCAAGATTGTACCAGAGAAGCATGCTAGGCTCTGCCAAATAGTGCAGGATAGGTATGGGGTGAGGCTCCTTAAGTTTAAGGAGCGTGATGGGCTGATGCGGTATGGGCGGGCTATCTTTGAGCTGATCAATGAGGCTTATGCCCCACTGTATAGCGTGTCGGAGCTGACCGATGACCAGATTGAGTACTACATCAAGCAGTATCTCCCTATGGTCAATCTAGACTTTGTCAATTTAGTGGTGACTAATGATGATGAAGTCGTCGGCTTTGGTATTACTTTGCCAAGCATCGTGAAGGCTCTGAAGAAGGCCAATGGTAGGCTCTTCCCTACTGGCTTTATCCATATTCTTAAAGCACTTAAGTCGAAACAGCCTGAAGTAGTGGAGCTCCTTTTGATTGGGGTGAAGCCGGAGTATCAGAATAAGGGAATTACCGCACTTATCTTTGAGGATCTGATCAAGGTGATGCATCGCTACCAAGTGAAGTATGCCGAGAGTAATCCTGAGCTGGAGACAAACCTCAGTGTGATGCTGCAGTGGAATTACTTCAAAAAGGTACACCATAAGCGGAGAAGAGCCTTTTATAAGAAATTAGTGTAGTAAAAAGGAGAGAGAGGATATACATATATATGGAGTTGGAAAACCAGATAAATAACGCACAACAAGACCCTACAACGGAGGGGAATGCTAAAATCTATAAGGATGATACGGTGGTGACGCTGGACCCTATGGATCATATCAGGCTACGTCCGGGTATGTATATAGGGAAGTTGGGCGATGGCACCTCCAAGGACGATGGCATCTATGTGCTACTGAAAGAGGTGATTGACAACTCTATTGACGAATACACCATGGGATTTGGTACGCAGATCAAGATATCGCTTGATGAGTCTGAGATGCGACATATCGTGGTTAGGGACTTCGGACGAGGAATTCCGCAAGGGTCGCTCGTGAAGGCGGTGGGCACTATGAATACGGGTGCCAAGTATGATAGTGAAGTATTTAAGAAGGCGGTGGGGCTCAATGGAGTGGGTCTTAAGGCGGTTAATGCCCTTAGTACACGGACGCAAGTGACTTCCTATCGAGAGGGAAAGGGGAAGTATGTGATCTTTGAGAAAGGAGTGCTGAAGGAGGAGAGTGACCTCTTTGATACCACGGAGCGTGACGGGACGGAGGTGGACTTCTTACCCGATGTGGCACTCTTCAAAAACTACCGCTATCAGGTGGAATATATTCAGGAGATGCTCCGGATGTATGCCTATCTGCAACCAGGGCTGAAGCTGACGCTCAATGGCAAGGCCTTTGTCTCTAAGAATGGACTGATGGACCTTTTGGAGGAGAATATGACGAGTGAGCCACTCTATCCAATCATTCATTTTATTGGTAAGGATATTGAGGTGGCAATTACGCACTCTACCCAGTATGGTGAGGAGTACTACTCGTTTGTCAATGGTCAGAATACCATCCATGGAGGGACGCACTTATCGGCCTTTAAGGAGGCAATAGGACGTACGGTGCGCGACTTTTTTCAGAAGAACTTTGACTTTAATGACATCCGCTCTGGTATTACTGCTGCCATAAGTATCCGTATACAAGAGCCCTTGTTTGAGAGCCAGACTAAGATGAAGCTAGGCTCGAGAGAGATAGAGGAGGGGGGAATAACGATACAGAAGTTCGTGGGAGACTTCCTCAAAGCTCACCTCGACGACTATCTGCATATCCATAGTGAGACTGCCGAAGCGTTGCTCAAGAAGGTGCAGGAAAATGAGCGCGAGCGCAGAGCCCTTGCTGGTGTCTCTAAAGCAGCAAAGGAACGTGCCAAGAAGGCATCGATACACAATAAGAAGCTACGTGACTGCACACAGCACTACAATGATCCTAAGGCCTCTCTAGCGGATGATACGCAGATATTTATCACGGAGGGTCTCTCGGCAAGTGGAAGCATTACGCAGAGCCGAAATGCGGAGCACCAGGCAGTCTTTTCGCTCAGAGGAAAGCCGCTTAATTGCTATGGTCGTAAGAAGGAGGTGGTGTATGAAAATGAGGAGTTCAACCTACTTCAAGCAGCGCTCAATATTGAGGATGGACTGGACAACCTACGATATAATAAGGTGATTGTGGCGACGGATGCCGATGTGGATGGAATGCATATCCGTCTGCTGATCATTACCTTTTTTCTACGCTTTTTCCCTGATCTGATTCGCCAGAATCATGTCTTTATCCTGCAGACTCCTTTATTCAGAGTGCGGGATAAGAAAGATAGCACCACCATCTATTGTTACGATGAGCGGGAGCGAGATGAGGCGATCAAAAAGCTGGGGAAGGAGAGCAGTGTGACCCGCTTTAAAGGTCTTGGTGAGATTCGCCCCGAGGAGTTTAAGGAGTTTATCGGGGAGCAAATTCGTTTGGATCCTGTGATGATGAAGAAGGAGGATAATGTACAGGAGTTGCTTGAGTTTTATATGGGCAATAATACCCCCGAACGCCAGGACTTTATTGTGCAAAATCTAGACCCAGAGAGTGTGTAGAGATGAAGCGAGTGGGTGTATATGCGGGGAGCTTTGACCCTTTTACAATAGGGCATGCCGATATCGTGTCGCGTGCACTGCAGTTGCTGGATGAGCTATATATAGTATTGGGGCAGAATATAGCGAAGCAACCATTTCAGTCGGTGGAGGAGCGTATGAAGTTTATTGAGGAGCTTTATCGGGATGATTCACGGATTAAGGTGGTGGCATACGACGGTATTGTGGCCAATTATGCCAAGGACCAAGGAGCCGTATTGGTTCGTGGGCTGAGGGGAATTGGCGACCTTGATAACGAACAGACCCTTGCCGAGGTCAATCGCTCCCACTTTGGCGTGGAGACAATTTGTCTATTCGCAGCTCCCGAGCACCGCATTATCAGTAGCTCTTTGATACGTGAGCTAGCAACTTTTGGTGAAGATTATTCAGAGTATATCCCTTTGAGAGACTAATGATATGGCTATTAATTATTATGGAGAGGGTGTGACTATCCCAGCTTTTAGGAGAAGAGAGGTCAATGCATGGATTAAGGATGTAGCAGAGGAGTATGGCTACGAGGTGGGCGATATTACCTATCAATTCTGTGACAATGAGCGGATATTGGAGATTAATCAGAAGTATCTAAATCACGATTATTATACCGATATCATCACCTTTGACCAGACGCGAGATGGGTTGCTTTTTGCAGATATCGTGATTAGCGTGGAGATGGTGACTAGCAATGCTGAGGAGTATGGCGAGCCCTTCAGACGGGAATTCCTAAGGGTGCTGATCCATGGCGTGCTCCATCTCTGTGGGGTGGACGATCAGACCGAGGAGCAGGCAAAAGAGATGCGGCAGGCGGAGGAGAACGCTCTCGCGATGCTACCTGCCGACCTCTCTGAGGTATGGAGGAAGTAGTCTACAAGCCAAAAGATGGACAATTGGCCACAATTTAATCAACGTTACCAACCCAATATAATAGCTGAAATACCAGCTTATAGAGATTATCTCATAGGGGTACTATTGCTATTACTGGTAACTGGGGCGTTGCTTTGGGCTTTTTATCAGCGTAACAAACGACAGCGGGGGGCAGGAGGAGGTGTGGCCCTCTATTCTTATCTTGCACTGCAGACGATACTCCTCGTGGGCTTTCTCTATGCGGAGTTGGTATGGAGCAGCTCGGGAAGTGCCCCCTATTGGTTGGTGGCCGGCAGTGGTTTCCTTTACGGATTGAGCTACCTATTGATTAATTTACTGGTATACGGGGTATTGTGGTATGCTTTTGGTGTGCCAGAAAAGGTGAGCCAGTGGTTTCTAGCCTTCTTTCGAGTTTGGGGGCTAGTTGGGGTGACGCTCTATCTACCGCTACTGGTGAGTATCACCGGGGGTGGAGGCAGTATTTGGGTAATTTCGATGCTATTGGGAGGTACCTATTTCTTCTTTAGGATGCTACTTATTCACTATAGTATCACCATATTCCCGAAGCTACTTAATTTCCCTCTGCATTTAATTTTGTATCTTTGCACTTGCGAAATAGCTCCGTTGCTATTTTTGTTGGTATAAATCGATAAGGAAAGAGTAATGCCTCAAAAAATTAAGACCATTTTGGTGTCGCAACCAAAGCCAACCAATACTAAATCACCCTACTTCCAGCTGATGGAGGAGACGGGTGTAGAAATAGATTTTAAGCCGTTATTTAGTATCACTCCTGTGAGTGCTAGAGAGTTTAGAGATCAGAAGATTGAGATCTTGGAGCATACGGGTGTGGTACTCAATTCTAAGACTGTAGCTGATCACTTTTTTAAGCTAGTAAAGGAGCTGAGGATAGAGTTGCCAGAGGATTATAAGTACTTCTGTAATTCAGAGTTCGTGGCTACATATCTGCAAAAGCATATTACTGTAAGGAAGCGTAAAGTCTTTTTCCCAGAGAAGAATGGCAATGTAGGAGACCTCCTTTCGCTACTTCTGAAGTATGATAAGGAGCACTTCTTTGTCCCAGGGATTGACGGTGTGAAGGAGCGTTACTCCGAGGAGTTGGCAGCAAATAATATTGTCCACACTCTCGGAGTGGTTAGCAAACTTGAGTACACTCCCGTGACGAAAGAGGAGATAGAGGGCTATGATATGCTGATATTTTTCAGTCCCAATGGTGTTCAGTCGCTATTCCATAGCATCCCCGAGTATGAGCAGGGCGATCAATTGATCGGCTGCTTGGGTGAAGGTACTCTCAAGTCGCTCAAAGAGGCGAAGCTAAGAGTGGATATGCCTGTCCCTAATAAAGACTTTACCAGTATCAATGCGGCACTCGACCACCTTGTGAAGAGTACAAAAAAGAAACATGCCTGAGAGTCAGACACTCAAAAAGGAAGAGAGAATCTACCTCCGAAGCGAGCTCAATGAGCTATTCGCCTCGAGAGGTAGCTTTGTTTGTTACCCTTTTAGAGTGGTCTACTTGGAAGTCCCCCGACAAGAGCTGCCACTCAAGATGATGGTCTCTGTCCCCAAAAGGCGGCTGAAGCATGCCGTTGACCGCAACCGTATAAAGCGGCTCACTCGTGAAGCTTATAGGCTCACTAAAAAAGAGCTAGTGGAGCAGATTGATCCTGAAGTGACGCTCCTGATTGGCTTCATATACCTAAAGGACCGGCTGAGTAGGTACTCCACAGTCCAGCAGGCAGTGGAGGAGGCCTTCAAGAAGCTACAACCACCTACTAAAGAACCAGTAGAAGATGATTAAGAGGTGTGTCAAGTGGGTGTCGGAGCTATTGGTACAGCTCCTACTTTTGCCTATTTATTTTTACAAGCGGGCCATCTCGCCGATGCTTCCCCCTTCTTGTAGATTCACGCCTAGTTGTAGCACCTACGCTGTTGAGGCACTAAAAAAGCACGGCCCAATCAAAGGGCTCCTCCTCGCTATATGGCGCATATTACGGTGCAATCCATGGGGCGGAAGCGGTTACGACCCTGTCCCTTAAGTGTATGATTCCTTACCTTGACTTCCATACCCACGCCGAGGGCTGTCAGAAATACCTCGCGGACAAAGATGTGATAGTCATTCAATCATTGCATCTGGGCGAAAAGGTTGGGCCTAGAGCCAACTTTGCTACTTGGGGGGTGCACCCTATGCTTGAGGGGACAAAGGAGTTCGTTGACCAGCTGACGCAAGATAGGGAGCAGCTGATTTCGGAGTGGCACCGCACCTTGTCATTGACCCCTAAACTCATTGGGGTGGGGGAGTGCGGTTGGGATAATCGCTCCCCTCTTTCACTCGAGGAGCAAGAGTTACTTGTAGACTTTCATATTACTTTGGCCGACCAGCTCGGCTATCCACTTATTTTTCATGTCGTGGGTGGGTGGCACCACTTGCTAGCCAAAAAGAAGTCTCACTCCAAGTCCGAAGTGCCATGGATCGTTCATGGATTTAGAGGAAGCGCTGCTCTTGCAACGCAACTTACTAGTGCTGGTATTTATCTTAGCCTGCACCCCTATTGCTTAAGTGGAGTGTGCGATAAGTATTTCTTGGAGACCGATGATACACCAATGGCAATAGAATCACACTACAGAGCCAGAGACTTGCTACATGAGGAGCAACGACAGGGGGTTATTAACCTTTTTTGTGGCTTGTTTCCTGTAGAATCTCAATTAATTACGGTACATTTGTAGTGTGAGAGATGAATGAACTAATGTGTAATCATTAAATAAGGCAAGATTATGAGAAATAACGATGGTCTGAAGCTTTTGATAGGCGTAGCTATTGGTACCGCTATTGGTGTTGCTGTTGCCTACTTTTCCGACAATAAGAAGCGCAATGACTTTATCGATGATATGTCGGATTATGGTGATAAGGTGAAGAGCAATATCAAGGATGCCTATTACGATGGCAAGATCCGTGCTCGTAGAGCCAAGAGAGACCTCTCAAGATATATGGCCGACATTAAGGACGATGCTGGTCATCTATACGATGATGTAGTCGCTTCGGCAAAAAACATGGGAAAGAAGGTAAAGGAGGAGGCTGAGGAGTTGGCTGACCTTACAGAAGAGGAGCTCTCCGACCTAAAGGACGCTGCAAGAGAGGAAGCAGAGAAGCTTTCTAAGAAGTAACCACTCCAAGTAATTCGGTGATATTGACTCACCACACCACTTTACCAGTGGTACATGGAGAGAAAGATAGGATGGGTGGGTGACTCTATGGCCTCACGAGCTGATCGTGAGCGCGTTGAGTCGCTCACCCATTACTTTTAATATTTGATTATAATAAATAAATGATATGCCAATGACAAGCATCAAAGAGACTTTTAGTGAGGTGATTGCCGAGCTAAAGGATTATATTGAGGCAAAAAAAAGCCTGATAGAGCTCAAAGCAACAGAAAAGGGAGCCCCCATTGTTGCCAAGTCTATATATGGCTCTATTCTGGTGGTGCTGAGCTTAATTGTGGCAACCTTCACGTTGGTGGCTGCGATATTTGCCCTATCACTCGTCTTTGTGACCAATGGCACAGAGGCTTTTGCCACCCTCTCGGCGCTCACCTTTTCGGCGGTCTGCCTATTGGTTTTCTTCCTACTCATTTTGGCAATACTACTAGCATTGCGCAAGCGAGTAACGAGGAAGATGGAAAACCAATTGGTCAATAATTATCTCGATAAGCAAGAGGCCAAAGAACACAATCAGGAGAGAGAAACATTGATAGCAAGTGAGCAAACAGCCCTCGCTACAACTGAAATAAAGGAGGAGGTACAATGAGCAACTTAACAACAACAACTCAAGCAAGATTTAAAGCACGAGAGGATAGATTAGAAGCTCGTGCCAATATGCGACTAGATAGGGTCAAGGAAAAGATCAATTATCTCAAGAGTAATAGCGGTAAGATGGTCATTGACGATGCTATTGATAACCTACGAAAAACCTCACCAGGTGTAGGCAAGATAGCTAGTTTTATCAATGGCTTTATTAGTAAGAATAGGACGAAGAAGGTGGCGAAGGAGCTCGCCCAAGAACGCCTAGAGAGCAATCCCACCAGTAGCTTTAGCTCCCGAGATGACCAAAACCAAAATGGCCTGCTCTCAGGAATTAAGAGCTACCTCCTACCTACACTCTACTCCCTTGGTGGTATGCAATTGCTATCCTATAGTCTGAAAGGCACTGGCAAGATACTCCGAAGCGGTGTGGGAAGATTATTTGGTCGACGTCGTAAACGAAAGTAAGCCAGTAAAAGTTTGATTTTGGCTGTACGATAGACCATTTCATTTAAGAGAGAGGTGAATATGCCCAGTACTTCAAATATTTTGGGTAAATTTGCCCCTGAAAGATGATGGGTGATGAATAAACTTATCCCTGACGAATAAATAATAATTAATACATAAATAAGAATACTGATATGATTAAGATTGGTATCAACGGCTTTGGCCGTATCGGACGCTTTGTGTTCCGTGCTTCAACAAAGAGAAATGACCTAGTAGTGGTGGGAATTAATGACCTCCTATCTGTTGACTATCTTGCGTATATGCTAAAATACGATACAATGCATGGTCAGTTTGACGGCGAGATCTCTTATGACCTTGATAAGAGCACTTTGACTGTCAATGGCAATACCATTCGTTGTACTCAAGAGCGTGATCCTAGAGACCTTAAGTGGAACGAGATCGGTGCTGAGTATATTGTAGAGTCTACTGGTCTATTCCTTACTGCCGAGAAGGCTCAAGCTCACCTCGAGGCTGGTGCTAAGTATGTTGTGATGTCAGCTCCTTCTAAGGATGCTACCCCGATGTACGTAGTTGGTGTAAACGAAGACAAGTACGAAAAGGGTACTAAGATTGTGAGCAACGCAAGCTGTACTACCAACTGCCTTGCACCTCTAGCAAAGGTGATCCACGATCATTTCGGTATTAAGGATGGTCTTATGACCACCGTACACTCAGCTACTGCTACTCAGAAGACTGTCGATGGTCCATCAATGAAGGACTGGAGAGGTGGTCGTGCAGCAGGTGGCAATATCATCCCTTCTACCACAGGTGCAGCTAAGGCTGTGGGTAAAGTAATCCCTGACCTCAATGGTAAACTCACTGGTATGTCTTTCCGTGTACCTACTCTTGATGTTTCTGTAGTAGACCTTACTGTTAATCTAGAGAAGCCAGCTTCTTACGAGGAGATCTGTGCAGTGATCAAGAAGGCATCTGAAAATGAGCTTAAGGGCGTTCTTGGTTACACTGAGGATGCAGTTGTTTCAAGCGACTTCCTTGGTGATACCCGTTCATCTATCTTCGATAAGGAAGCAGGTATCGCTCTTACCGATAGCTTCGTGAAGCTAGTATCTTGGTACGATAATGAGATCGGTTACTCAAATCGTGTACTCGACCTTATCGCTACTATGCACAAGGTAAATGGCTGATAATTAGAGCTCACTCTAACTGAAATAAAAAGTCACCCTAAGGAGATGCTTCTCCCTAGGGTGACTTTTTTTAGGTATGACGGGCATGTCATACATCTGTGGTG